>CAZDMG010000028.1:0-26300 GCA_964506655.1 uncultured Gemmatimonadaceae bacterium | reverse complement strand
CGATCTCCGCAGCGACTATGCGCGCACCGGAGAGCGGATATGACTTGAGGAGCGCCATGTTTTGCAGGTCGAGTCGCAAGTCATACCTGTTCCACACCGGACCCATCAGTACAAACATGAAACCGATGCCCACCAGCATACCGAGGAAGGTGTCCCGGTAGCTGGGTGCTGCGAATCTGAGTGCGACTGCCATTACAGCGAGGAGTCCGACAAATAGGATCACCTGTGTGCGCCATGTACTGCTGCGTATGGCGGCGGCAGCGTTTTTCCATGCGATCGCGACCTCAGGGCGACCAGTGAGTCGCAGTGTCGGGACGCGTGCAAGCTTCCCCTTGCGTGAGCGGAGATTCCCCAACTGCGCCGATCTGAATCGTTGCAAACGTTCAGCGCGCTGCTGGCTGGCTTCGACTGCGGCTTCTTCGAATGCTGCGTCGAGTCGTACAACCCATACGTAATGGAGCGCGAGCACGATAAGTGCCCAGAATGCAGCCTGTCCCCAGCCGGTTGAACCGGCAGTGAGCACTGGCGTAATGAGTGCACGTGCGGGTGCGAGCGCTATCTGTGCGAGTGGGTCGTGAAGTGCGCTGCCAAAGGCTCCGAGGAAGGGCGCAACTCCCCTGGCAGTCGCGCTGCGGATGGTGTCGAGATGACTGATGATACTGAATGCCACACCGCCCAGAAGCGCTGCGAAAATAATTGCAGGGAGTGCGCTGCGGCGCCAGCCGGCTTTGGAGTGTTCAAGCGCATTGACGCGTACAAGAGTTGCGCCGAGTCTGTGCAGCGCCAGGGCAGAGAAGAGGAACCACAGTGAAACTCCGCGTTGCCAGCTGCTGGTGCCTCCATCATTACTGTGGAAGATTATGACCCAGATCAGGACGTTGAGAAGGATGAGCCCCTGCGAACGGATCAGTTTGGCGTGGATCAGTGTGCGGCGCGTAACAGGTGCAGGGAAAAGAAAGTGCACCTCTGCCGGAGTGAAGGCGAGTGCGGTGCGGTCTTTACCGAAGAGCCACCACCGTGCAGAGGTGATGAGAAGCGCCAGCGCGGCGAAGTCGGCGATTTTGATTCCCAGCGTTGGGGAACCGAATGCGCTTTCATTCGTGCCGGCGTTGCGTATGAAAAGCAGGTAGAAGTAGGCGAGACCGATTACAAGCCCTGCCAGATAGCGTGGATTGCGAAGGCGGGTGAGTTGCTTTCGGAACTGATTCCGCGCGGAACGGAGGTACAGGAATGCAAGCGCACTCCATGCGTGCGAGTGCAGCTGCGCAGATGGGTCTTCTGCTGCGGCGTTGCCTGGCGGTACGGTTCTGTCTGGCAGGGTCAATTGTCGTCACCTGAGCGAGCGTCGCCACCTGTAAGCGCGATAAAGATCTCTTCAAGCGACTTCTGTTCAAGCTCCGGTCGTTCAGCGATGATTTCGTTGATCGTACCGAATGCGACAGACTCACCGCTCCTGATCACGAGCAGTTTGGTGCACAGCTCTTCAACCAGATGCAGGAGGTGCGAGCTGAGTACGATAGCGGTTCCTTCGCGTGCGCGGTCGAGTATGGTTTCCTTCATGCGGCGGATACCGACCGGGTCGAGTCCGGTGAGTGGTTCGTCCAGGAGCAGCGCAGATGGTTTGTGCAGAAGTCCGCAGGCGATGGCGAGTTTCTGCTTCATACCGCGCGAGAGTTCAGTCGACAGTGCGTCCTTTTTGGCGGTAAGCTCGAGCTCCTCGAGGATTTGCGGGATACGTGGTGCTGCGTCTGCTACGCCGTACAGTCGTGCGATGAACTGCAGATGCTCTGTTACGGTGAGGTAGTCAAAGAGCTGCGGTTCGTCGGGGACGAATGCGAGTCTGGCCTTGGCCGCTGCGGGATCGGCTGCGAGGTCGATGCCGGCGATCCGTATGGTACCGGATGTTGGAGTCAGTATCCCGACGATGGACCTGAGCGTGGTGGTTTTGCCTGCGCCGTTGGGCCCTACGAGGCCGAGGACCTCTCCGGGGTTGACGGTGAAGGAGAGGGAATTCACTGCTATGGCTTCACCATAGAGCTTCGTAAGCTTTTCTACCTGTATCAACTGAAGTCACCTGAAGTGCTGGAATTCCGGGTTGGTACTGCGGGCACCTGTGGAGCTGGGCCGCAGCAGGTAACCGCCAATTTACAGCCGGTTCAGCGATGGTGTCATATTAGGCGTGTGTGAGTGTGTGTTTGGCGAGTGCGCGGCCGGCGGTGGTGTCGGTAGCGGTGGGTGCCAATATTGATGGTGCGGTTGGTGGCGATATGGGCTGTAAAGCCTGTGGTGCGGTTGGCGGCGCGGTCGGTGCCGATGAGGGGTCTCTGGTCGTCATCTCTGTGTAAATGTGGACTGACTTCAACAAACAGGACTTCTGTACAGGTGTTACCAGCCCCTCCGACTGCTCTTGATGTCTTCATTGCACGCCAGCCGATCTTTGATCTGACGGGTCGGCGGGTCGCGTACGAACTGCTCTATCGCGCCACCGCGCGCTCCACCAACGCCTCCTGTGCCGGCGAGGAATTCATGTGTAACGACACCGCACTGCATTCGTTGGTCTCGATTGGATTCGAGCGGCTGACCGTGGGTTCGGTTGGTTTTGTGAACGTTACGCGCGAGCATCTTGCACAGGAGTATTTCCGGATCTTTGATCCCCGGACTGTCGTGCTGGAGCTGCTGGAATCAATTGAGCCGGACGACGAGGTTCTGGATATCATTCGCCGGGCATCGGCAGACGGATATACCTTTGCGCTGGACGATTACGATGGACGGGCTTCGCTGGATGCACTGCTGCCGCTCGTCAGTATTGTGAAGCTGGATGTGCTTGGTAGGTCACGTGGCGAGCTGGAGCCTGTTGTAGGGCGTCTTCGGTCGATGGGGCTTACAGTGCTGGCCGAGCGGGTTGAGACGGCAGAGGAGCGGAATGTGTGCAGCGCACTGGGTTGCGAGCTTTTCCAGGGATACTACTTCAGCCGACCGGAGGTTCTGAATGGCAGAACGTTGTCGGTTCAGGATACTGCGATCCTGCGGATTCTTTCGCTTGTGAGTGACCCTTCGATCACAGCCAGTGTGCTTGAAGAGGCGTTCCGTTCGCACCCGTCGTTGTCGCATGCGCTCCTTAGGATAGTCAAGTCGGCTGCAATCGGTGTAAGCAGTGTGCATTCCATTCCGCATGCGCTGCGTGTAATCGGGCATGAGGCGCTTGCGCGCTGGATGATGGTGATGCTGGTGGGTTCAATAGCCACGCGGGACCCGGTTGCGCAGGAGGAAGTATTGCGCACACTTACGCGGGCACGGTTCTTGGAACTGGTGAGTGAGCGCCCGGATACCGGTTTTTCAGGGGGCTGCAGCAGCAGCGATGCGGCAGAACGTTTCCTGACGGGGATACTTTCGCGTATGGACGTTTTGCTGGGGATGACGGTCAGTGAAGTAATTGAGCGTCTTCCGGTAGACGTCGAGGTGCGTCTTGCGTTGCTGGAAGGGAGAGGCGCGCATGCGTGTGTGCTTGCTATGGCGCGGGCATACGAGGCAGGTGACTGGGATGCTGTTGAGAGTTACCGGGAGGGCGCAGCGCAAAGTGGTGTGCTGCTGGATACCTATTGTGAAGCTGCGCAGTGGGCTTCACAGTGCCTGGCTGCCTGACTATTGCTTCAGTGATTCCACCAGGGAGTCGTGCAGGCTGGCAGCCACGGTTTCTGCGGACATGACATCCGGGACATCGGAGTACGGCAGTAGGATTGAGATGCGCCGGTTGGCAGGCGCAGTGGGGTCATCGGGGATGCGCAACCTGGTAGCTGCATAGCCGCGAACTTCGCGTATCCTGACTGCTGCTACACCGGAGCCTTCGAGTACCCGTCTGGCAGCGTTGGCACGGTCGGCAGAGAGCTCCCAGTTGCCATAGCTGATGTCGTTACCGAACTGTGCAGCGTCGGTGTGCCCTTCGAGCACGATTGCGTTTGGAAGCGGCGCCAGCTCCTTACCGATCAGCTGGAGTGCGAGCAGGCTTGCGGCTTTCATGCGTGCCGAGCCACTGGCGAAGTAGATTTCACCAGCGCCCTGTTCAATGAGCTCTACGCGCAAACCGTCTTTGGTGATCTGAATTTCGACTACCGCGTTGAGTTTCCGCAGTGAATCGCTGGCTGCGATTTTGGCGATGAGGTTTTCGCGGAGTTGTTCGAAGGTGCGGCTTTCGGTGGACCTTACGACCATCCGGAGCGAAGCGCGGCTCACGTTGGTGGGAGACGAGCCGGTGCCGAGCGGGCTTTCGCCTGCGCCGTATCCTTTCTTATACCCTACAGGGTTGGCGAAGTAGCCTTCGATGGCCTGTTTGGTCTTGTCGTCCATACCCAGGATCCACATTACCATGAAGAAGGCCATCATGGCGGTCACAAAGTCGGCGTATGCGACTTTCCATGAGCCACCATGGTGGCCGCCGCCTTCGACTACCTTCTTCTTGACGACGACGATCTTGCGCCCGGAGCGGGAAGACATATCAGGCGGCCTTGCGGCGTGTCATGTCTTCCAGCTCTGAGAAGCTCGGGCGCTCGTGAGGCTCCACGTTGCGGCGTGCGAACTCAACAGCGGTCATCGGTGCATCGCCTCTTGCGAACGACAACAGTGCAGTACGGATGCAGAGCATGTAGTCGTGCTCCGCCTTGATGCGGTTTTCGATGGCCTTGGCAAGCGGCTGCAGGACTCCATAGCAGAGGAGAATGCCGAGGAACGTGCCGACGAGTGCAGCGGCAACCTTGTTACCGATTTCAGCGGCTTCACCGCCGATGGAGCCCATGGTGATAATGACACCGAGCACGGCGGCAACGATGCCGAAACCCGGCATGGCATCACCGACTATGGCAATGGCGTGCGGCACCTGCATCTGTTCGTGGTGATGCTTGTCGAGGTCGATATCCAGGATCTCACTGAGGTTGTGATCCTCGACGGTCCCGGTAAGAAGCACTTTCAGTGTGTCGCAAAGGAGCGCCACTGCGTGGTGGTTGGCTGCGAAGCGGGGGTATCGATTGAAAATGTCGCTGGTTTCCGGGTTCTCGATGTGCGGCTCGAGTCCTACAAGCCCGTCCTTGCGGGCCTTCTGGAAGATCTCATAAAGGACCTGGAGCAACTCCGCGTATGCCGCGGCTCCGAAGGGGTTCGGCTTGAGGAGCCCCAGTGTATGTTGAACTGAGCCCTTTAAAACCTGTGGCGGATTGGCCATGATCATGGCGCCGAGTCCGGCACCACCGATGATGATGAACTCGTTGACCTGGAGCAGGACAGCTATTTGCCCGTGGTGCATAACGTAGCCGCCAATGATGGAACCAAAGACGACTACGAGGCCGATAATCACAAACACGCAGTGAACCCCGGAAAACGAGTGAGGGACGTGTGAAGCTGGATATCAATGGTGGCGCGGGTGAAGCCGGCGCGACCGCGGATGGGTGTGCCGCAGCTGAGTGCTGGGTGCATATCCAGGAAGAGATTGTGCGTGGGATTGCTCACGCCATGGGTAACCGTGTGGCCACTCTGTCGGCGGGGCTGCACCTTCTGCGTGACCGTACTGTGGTCATGCAGGACCCGATGCTGCAGTCCGAACTGGACCTGTTGGAGCGACTGCTTGTTCAGCTCCGGGAGCTTGCAGGTGACACGACGCAGCCCGAGGCCTTGCTTGCCACGGACAGTGCACGTACTGCGATAGCTCTTTGCCTGCATCATGGACGCTTCCGGGATCGTACAGTCGGTGTCGACGACAGTGGCGCTGTTCCACCGGTTCGCGCTGTGCCCGCAGCTTTGATGCGTGCGATTATTGTAGCGCTGGTGGCAGCCGGCGACGTCGCCGGAAATAACAGGAGTGCTCAGGTGACCCTGAGCCTTGCCAGTGACGACGATGTTGTGCGTATCACAGCAACAGCTGATGCGCGTGCCGACAGCGTTACGGGTGTGGTTTCTGAAAGTGCTGCTGCCGGTACCGGATACCAGCTTGCGGCTTCTGCAATCAGCTGGCTGCTCGGCAGTTCGGGCGGCCGTGGACTGGCACTCGGCTCGGGATGTGTGGTGGAGGTTCCCACTCTGGCAGCGTCGCGCCGGATGTCCGGCTGAAGATGGTGTTGCGCAGTACGTCATGGCTGCGCCTCTGCTGCCACCGTTCTGGCAACAGAACCCTGTGATCCCTGTCTGGAGATCCCCATGAGTGAAGCAGCTGCCGGTCCGGCAGCAGTTGCGCGCATGTTTTCAGCCTCCACCTGACCGGCGATTTCGCCACGGAGGATCTTTGTTGCTGCCGGCGCTTCAATGCCAACGCGTACTCCCCCGCGTTCGCATGAAACGATCACGATCCGGATACCGCCTTCGATAAGAATTGACTCGCCTTCGCGACGACCAAGTATAAGCATTGTGTGGTCAGGTCTCAGACGATAGCGAGAAGAGTCTGAAGCATTTCGTCTGCGGCCTTTATGAGTTTTGTGGCTGCGGCGTATGCCTGCTGGATCTGCATCATCTTCATGAGCTCTTCATCAGTGTTCACTCCACTCACCGATTCACGTCTGAGATCTGCCTGCTCAGCGAGTATGCGACGTACGTTGGCATCGTCCTGAGCTGTTCTGAGACTGACGCCGAGCCTGGATACGGTATCACGGAAGAATGAAACAAAGCTGCCAGTTTCAACAACGCCGGCGCTGTTGACATACGAAACCGTTGTTACGTCGTTCCGCAGTGCAGAGAGTGCAAGTCCACCGCTGTTATCGAATGGTGCCTCTGGATCGCGGCTGGTACCGATTGCAGATGAGTCCGCCGCTACGGCATCGGAGAGGCGGATGGTTGCTGCGCTTACAGGGAGTGCAAGCGATCCCGGATCAAAGAAGTTGCCGGCGGCTGTTCCGGGGATGGTGTTGTTGCTGAATACGTAGTTCTGTGTGTGCTCAGCATTGACAGCAGTAACGAGTCCGGCGGCAAAGGCATCGAGCCGGCTGCGGATGGATGGGATATCGGTATTGATGAAATCGACTACTGCGCCCATCTCGCCACCGAAGCCGCGGATGGCATCGGGTGAGTTGCCGAGACGGATCCTTACAGGTATATCTGCAAGCGGTGTTGTCGGTGGCGGGTTGGGAACTGCGATTTCAAGAGTAAGCGGGCGTGCAGTATTGGAATCAACAAGTGTTGAGCTACCAACTATCACCGATACCGAGCCGTCCATCTGCGCTACCGCACGTGCACCGGTAAGCTGCGAGAGCCTGTCAACAAGAAGGTCGCGTTTGTCGCGGAGGTCACCAGCAGCATGTCCGCCGCTTTCAGCGGAAACGATCTGGTAGTTCAGATCTGCGACCTGTGTCGCAAGTCCGTTGACTTCGGAGATTGTGGCACTGAGCCTGTCAACGGACATCTGCCGCTGTTGCGACAGCTGTGCGTCGTAACTGTTCAGGAGCTGGGCAAGCTGGCGGCCACGCTGCTGCAGAACTTCGCGTGCAGCGGAGTTCCCGGGCGAGGTGGCGAGGTCGCTCCATGCATTGAAGAAGGAGTCGAGCGCAGCGGACATCCCTGCATCGGTTGGTTCACCGAACATCTGCTCAATATTGGAGAGCAGCCCTGATCGCATCTCCGATCGGCTCGCAAGATCGTTGGCCGCGCGGAAGTTTTCGTCGAGCAGGACATCGCGCCTGCGGAGGATGGTGTCCACCGTAACGCCGGTGCCGATGCTGCCGTACGGCATTCTGACCGGCATGGTGACACTCAGCGCCGCTTCCTGCCGCGAATAGCCAGGTGTTTCAGCGTTCGCGATATTGTGCGACACAGTCTGCAGTGCGGTCTGGTGTGCAACCAGAGCGCTGCGTGCAATGCTGAACAACCCTGTGCCGGACATCTCAGACGGTCCGGTTCACGAGAGCACCCCGTCCGCGCGGTGCGGGCGGAGGAGCGCTACCATCGCCACCGTAGGTGGAGCCGCGTTCGGGCTCACCGGCGAGCGTCCTGACATGCTGATCGTTGGCGCTGATTGCTTCACGCAGGAGCTTGCGGTTCATGCCAACTTCGCGTGTGAGCATATCGGCAGCGTGCTGCAGCCGCTGTCTTGCATCGGAGAAGCGGGAGTCTGCGACACTGCCGAGGAGCCTTTCCAGATCTGCCAGAGTGCACTCTTCGGATCCGCCGATCAGGAGATTCAGCTGGCGGCGGCGCTGTCTGGCCTGGCCAAGTGTGGCGAGGATGCGATGTGTAGCGAAGGTGCTGTCGTCAACACCCTGGATATCGTCGGCAGCCACGGCTGCGCGCTGACGCCTCATCTGCGAGATGAGTTCATCGAGCAGACGCCGCTCAGAAATAAGCGCGTCCACCAGCGCGTCGAGGAGCACCGGCATTGAATGGCCAGGTTTGGTTGCAGTGTGGCTTGCAATTACAGCTGGTGACATCAGCGTACCATCATCCTTGAGTTGAGTACTGCCTGCTGATCCTCCGGCACTTCCGGTGCGCCGGCAACACGGCCGCGGAGCTGCTTGTAAACAGCCTCCGCGAGTCCACCTTCCCACTGTCCTGGAGTTTCGGCAGCTATGTGCTGATCCATCAGTGATGTGAACAATTCTTCTCCTGTTCCGCCTGAAACGATTCCTTCCTGCTGCGGAACGGTCTCGCGCATGGCTTTGAACATCTGTTGTACGAAAAGTCCTTCGAGCTGCGAGGCCGATTTTCTGAGTTTCGCATCGTCGGTATTGGACGTTGCTGGCATGGCACCGGTTGCCCCGATTCCGTTGATCATCTGACGACCACCTCCGCAGCAACAGCACCGGCGTCTCTCAACGCGGCGAAAATTGCCGCGATCTCGTTGGGTGGGGTCTGGACTGCATGCAGTGCTGCTGCAATACGCTGTGCCGAGGTACCGGGTGGCATCCTTACACTGCCGGGGATGGCGGTGTCGCCTGCTCCGGTGTCGGAGGTGATGGCGAGAGTGACTCCGCCATGGCTCACCACAGCGGGCCCGACCATAACGTCGCCACCGATTACGATGGTCCCGTCCCGTGCATCGATGACAACGCGGTTGGCGCGCGTCGGGTTAACGGTGAGTTCACGGATGCGTGCAAATGCTGTTGGTGCAGGCAAGCTGTCTGCCAGCTGTACCAGCACCGAGCCTTCGTCTTCAACTGTAGCCGTGTTCGGACCGAGCAGTGTGTTCACTGCATCGGCTATGCGTGTAGCGGTGACCAGATCCGGTTCGCGGAGCATGAGCCTCGATGAAGCTGATGTCGTCGGTCGCGGGAGATCAGCTTCAAGAAGACCGCCTTGCGGAATTCGGGCAGTGGTTTCTGTTGTCGGTGTGTAGCGGAGTCCGGCGCCGCCATCGCTGAGCAGTACAGTGCCCTGTGCGGAAGCGAGTGCCGGTCCGTCGGGGTCTGCAACAAGTGGTGTCATGTAGAGCACGCCGCCCCGCAGTGAGCGTGCGTCGCCCACGGAAGAGACGTGTATCTCAAAGCGCCCACCCGGACGCAGAAACGGAGAGACCTCAGCTGTTACAAGTACTGCGGCAACGTTGCGCATACGGATGACATCCGGCGGAACTTCGATATTGAAGCGCCTGAGTACGTTGATAACACTCTGCACAGTCTGTCCGGCAGTTTGTCCGCCGATTGCACGATCACCGGTGTTGTCGAGGCCGACTACCAGACCGTAACCCATAAGACGGACGGGAAGCGCGCCTTCCTGCGTGGTCAGGTCACGGATACGGATTTCGCTGTCCTGGGCCGATGCGGCCGCAGGAGATGAGATTATCAGCGCTGCAGTGAGAACAGCTGTGCGACGAAGGCGGTTCATGGCCAGAATGCTCCAAGAATGCGGGAGATAATTCCCTGTTTCGGTTTGGCGAGTGAGCCAGGTGATGTGTAAGTGAGTTCAGCGTCCGCGACTCTGTAGGATTCGACCATATTTCTGGAGTTGATATCCTGCGAGCGCACCCAGCCGCTGAACACGACATTCTGCCGTGACTTATCGACATCAATAAGTTTCGAACCGCGCACTTCGAGCAGGCCATTCTGGCCAACGCTGACAACGCGTACGCTCATTTCGTTCTGGAACCGGTTCTCCCGCCGTTGCTGTCCACGCTGCTGCTGCACGGCATCGTTGCGTGAATCGACGCCGGCAATGCGTGTGCCGGTGTTCGGGATGCGCAAAGTGACGCCCAGACCTCTGTTCCGCTGATCGGATGCGATGTTATCCTTGATGGCTGTTGATATCGTGTAGTCATCAATGAGGAGGGTGATGATGTCACCGACCACAAAGTTGCGCCGGTCGGATGTCCATGATGCGCGGCCGGAGTTGGCGACTGTCTGTGTGTTGCGCGCAGTCGAATCGACCGGGGGTGTCTCAGTGCCTGAAGTCTGTGCAGTGGCTACGCGTGCGACTGCCAGTATGAGAATGGCGGCGCAGCAGATGATAGTGCTGTTCCGGAATCTTGTGTTGGTGGAATTGAAAAGCGTCATGGTTGTCTGACCAGTTTCAGCGGAGTTGCACGATGCCTGGCGCAATGGCGATTCCATTGAGCCGGCGGGACCGGTTGATGCGGACACTGATTGGTGCGCCGAGTGTAGCCGAAGTCACGGCAGTGCCGATAAGGACGATGCGGACGGGTCCATCTTCGAAGATGGCTTTGACCTGTGAACCGCCGGCGATGACTGTCGGCGGGCGGACTGATGGAACGCGAAGTACTTCACCGGCAGAGATGGCGCGTTGAGCGATCCATCCTGCCTGGATCTCTGAGCTGTCGGCAGAGGGCATGCTCCAGCGCCAGGTGATAGTGGTGTCGATAAGAGCAAAGTCACTGCTGGTGAGTGTGTCGCCGCGGGTAAGTGCACGAAGTGCGACGGCGAGACGCAGGGTTACTGTGGACGCCTGTTCAGCTGAGCGTTCCTGCTGCACGGAGCTTCTTGTGTTGGTTTCCTGTGCGTGTAATGCGTTACCGTTGATCAGCAGTGCACACAGAAGTGCGACCGGAAGCACCGATACGGTCGAGAACGCAACTGATCGCTTTGAGGCAATCGTTGCAGTTCGTCGGCCGGTTCGTATTCCGGGTTGGCTGATAGCTGGGTAACGCATGTTTGTTGTAGTCGGCAGCTCAGTGGTTTGTCAGTGGGTTATCAGCGTGTTACGTTGTTGGCGATCTGCCCCATTTCGTCGGCGGTCTTGATGGCTTTGGAGTTGATTTCGTAAGCGCGCATGGCGGTAATCATCTCGACCATTTCCTGGACGATCTCGACGTTGCTCCCTTCGAGGGCGTTCTGCTGGAGTCGTCCCATACCGTCTTCATTGGGGAAACCACGCACTGGGAACCCAGAAGCGGGGGTCGCGCCGTACATGTTCTGGCCGAGGGAAAGGAGTCCGGATGGATTTGCGAACCGTGCGAGTTCGAGGCGTCCGATTTCCTGCGACTCGGTGTCGCTTGCGCGTCGCACACTGACGATTCCTGTGTCCGAGATTGTGAACTCAGCCGCGTCGTCAGGGATGCGGATCTGTGGCAACACAGCGTAGCCATTGCTTGTAGTGAGTACGCCCTGGTCTGAGATCTGGAAACTTCCGTCGCGTGTGTAAGCGGTCTCACCGTTCGGGAGCTGAATTTCAAAGAAGCCTTCACCTTCGATGGCGACATCCAGGTTCCTGCCTGTTTCCTCAAGTGGCCCCTGCTGATGCAGGCGCTGTACAGCGGAGAGTCGTGTACCGCGTCCGATCTGCACGGCCTGTGCGGTCTGTGCATCATCCTGACCGAGTACAGCCTGTCCCTGGACCGTCTGGTAAAGAAGATCTTCGAAGTGAGCGCGGCTTCTCTTGAAGCCAGTTGTATTGACGTTGGCGAGGTTGTTGGCGATGACTTCGGTGCGTGTTTGCTGCGCCATCATACCGGACGCTGCTGCGCGGAGTGCTGGATTCATATTGAGCTCCTATCAGACTGGTTTGGCGAGGTCATTGACAGCGATCCCGCGTGCTGTGTCGAGTGTTGAAAGTGTTTTCTGTGCAGCACTGTATCGGTGCAGCACATCGATCATTGCAGTCATGGCAGTGAGGGTGTTCACATTGCTTTCTTCAATGTGTCCCTGCTGTACTCTGCGTTCCTGTGGCGAGACGGCCTTGCCACTGCCATCGGGTACGAAGCGTGTACCGCCTTCGTGTTCGAGGGTGCGCGCATCGGCGACGGTTTCCACGCGAATCCGCTGCATGGGACGTCCTTCGACGGAGAGCAGTCCGGTGGCATCTATATTGATTGTGCCGGGTGGTACGGTGATCGCGCCCTTGTCGCCGAGCAGCGCATTACCGCTTTCATCAACGATCCTGCGGTCAGCGTCGAGTCGGAAGCTTCCGCTTCTGACGTAGCGTTCGCCGGCGGTTGTGCTGACAACGAAGAAGCCATCGCCGTCGAGTGCGAGGTCGAGCGGGTTCCGGGTTTCCGTGAGGTTGCCCTGTCGCATATCGAGTGCGGTATCAGTGGTAGCGAGCGCCTCGTTCATCATCCTTGCGAACGGGGTCTCAGCCTTGAACCCACGCGTGGAAGCGTTCGCCAGATTATTGGCGAGCACCTGCTGGCGTTGTTCGAGCATCTGCAGCGCTGCAGCAGCGCTGCTCATCCCGTTTGTTCGTACCGGAATACCGTCTGGCATCAGAAACCTGGTGAAAAGGTGGAATCAGTCACCAGAGTTAGAAGCAATGCCCGGGCCACGATGGCGCCGAATTGGCGAATGCGCGTAAGTTGTTGATAGGTAGGGGCTTACGGTGTACTGCGGACGCGGTTGGCGGTGGGGGATTCGGGCGGTGCACCCGGCAGATTTTACCGGCAAGTCATGTTTGCCGAGTGGTGCGGTGGCGCGGGGTGTGGTGGCTGGTGACAGGCCGCGCCTGTTTGGCGCGGTGTGCGCGCGGTCCGCTGCGGAGCTAGGCCGGCTGGCGGAGGCTCAGGAGCATGGCAACTGCATCGACTGAAAGCCGTGTGCGAGCTGCGATCTCGACGGCTGGTTTGCCGGAGGCGGCCAGCGCGTGTACCTCACGCGGGGTGCGGGCGGAGAGCGTGCTGCTACTCGGTGTGGCGATAGCGGCAACGCGACCGGTTTTACGCGCACGGAAGCCGCGAATTGCCAGGACGCCGGCCACTGAAGCAAGCGCTACGACTGTTGCAGCGATAGCGGCGAGACTTGCGTTGCCGAACGGAATCGCACGACCGGTGAGACCGGCAAACGCTGTCTGAATCAGTTCGCCTGTGAAATTGATCGCGGCGGTTGCGTTTAATGAAACAGACGCGAAGATCCCGGAGACCAGGCTTTGCACACTATTGGCCGTGACGCCACTCAGCTCCGGAGCGATGATAAACGAGCCAAGCGCGACACCTATACCGGACACTGTAACAAGCACAGCAGTGAGTACGATTTTATCCTGCAGTGAGCGCTTATGCTGGTTGCGGGTAGTGCGCGCTTTCATGCTGCGTCCTCCCGGAGCGGACGCAGTTCGGAGCGGAGCTTGCCGAGCGCCTTGGACCGGATCTGCGAAACCCGGGATTCTGTAAGCTTCAGAACTTTGGCGATCTCATGCAGTTTGAGTTCTTCGAAGTAATAGAGCGAAAGCACGATCCGCTCCTGCTCCTTAAGGTGGAGTATCGCATCGCGCAGAAACATCACTTCCTGTTTATGCGTGATGTCTTCTTCGACTTCAGCGCCGTCAGTACCGACCAGGAGTTCAGCGTGCGACGGCAGTGGGCTATCGTGTTCACCGGGTGCGCGGTCGAGTGGCACATGATGTGCACCCTCAACATCAGCCTGCCACCGCCATAGTGTATCGATATCGATACCGAGTTCGATCGCGATACTGGCGTCGTCCGGGATGATACCGGTCTTCCGGATAAGCGATTCCCGTGCAGCTGCCATATCGCGTGTCTTGCGCCGTACAGAGCGGGGCACGTGATCCTGTTTACGGAGCTCGTCCAGTATCGCGCCTCTTATGCGTGGTGCCGCGAAGGTACTGAAAGCGAGTCCGCGCGCTGCATCAAAGCCTTCGAGTGCACTCATAAGGCCGATAGTGCCGGCGCTTACGAGCTCATCAAAGTCGACATTTGCGGAGAGGGAGCGGGCCACCTGACGCGCGACATGATGCACGAGTCCGAGGTGCTCCTCAAGAAGGCGGCTCCGTGCGGAGTCGCTGCCGTTGTGGTACGATTGCCAGAGTGAAGCGTTCATGTCTGAAGCTCCTTGCGGGGAGAGTAAGGCCACTTTCAGAGTCCTGCGTGTGAAGGTGATGGAGATTCACTGGACGTCAGCATCATTACAGCACGGTGCACTGCAACAGCTGCGGGTGATCCTGCGATAGCATCCTGGAATGGCATCCCGGCACTTATCGCCTGATTCAGTACAACGTCTTCGGGTACCGAGCCGGCAAATTCCAGCGATGCGCCGAGGAATGTTTCTGTGCCGGACGCGAGTACACTGAAAGCGCTCTGTGCATCACTCTCCATCTGTCGATTGACGAGTATGGAGAGTGGGAGTGACGGGTGTTTCAGGCGCGCCGACTTTGTAAGCGCATAAGTGGAGGCCAGCGTTACGGGGTCGGAACCATTTGTTACAGCCAGGAGTCTTTCACCCCTGTGCGGCTGGATTACAGATGTCAGTGTATCGAGCCGCGAGCCACAATCGATTATCACGAGATCATAGTGATCCCTGAAAGACATGAGGCGCCGCATGCATGCACGCCGTTCAGGTGCGCTCATTGGCTGCAGCTCATTTTCGCTGCCAGTACCGCCTGCCACGACACTTAGCGTATCACTCAGTCGTGTAACTACAGCAGCTGGTGATATGCCACCTGCCCGGAGTTGCGGCCATGCCGCCGCAGGTGTGAATCCAAGCAGGATTGATACGGGGCCCAGTGTTTCACTGGCATCAATAAGCAGCACACGTTTACCGTCGCCGGCTGCAGCGAGCGCTGCCATGACGGAAATGAGTGTAGTGCCACTGCCGCCGCGTCCACTTGCAACCAGAAGCGTGGTTACGCCAGACATCATGTCGTCACCGGCACGTTGGGTAACGCGCGTGACTCCCCGTGCCTGCGTCAGGACATTCTCCGTTGACTGAGTGCGAAGAGCAAACATTTCAGGCGTGGATCCAGTCCGATTCGATGTCAACGCTCAGGCCGTAGGCTCGCATAATGTGCGGGATCCCTTCGCTCAGCGCGGACGGTACTTCCTGTCCGTTGGTGACCCACCGTGTCGGCAGGTTCACAGCCAGCGCCATATCGGCGATACCTGTCAGCCTGGGCACTTCATCCAGCTTGCTGATCAGAAGATGCGTGGCGCCCGAGTGAGCACGTGTGCTTTGATAGCCGCGTGCTACATCCACAGCGAGATCGTGCCGGAGTGTCGCGGGGAGCACCAGATGCACTTCATCAGGTGCAAGCGAATCCAGCAGTGTTCTCCAACGTTCATTGAGCTCAACGGATGCCGGGCTTCTGCCAGGGGTGTCAATAACGACGACATCGCAGGTTGAGAGTCGCTTGAGAGCAGAAGGCACCTCGTCGGGTTCGTACACCACTTCAAAGGGGACTCCGGCAAGCTCCGCCCAGGACGCAAGCTGCTCCATGCCGCCGACTCTATACGTATCAATGGTGAGCAGCCCGCAACTTGCGTTGCCAAAGGTGCCCTGCCGTACCGCAAGTTTCGCGGCGGAAGTGGTTTTGCCCGCGCCGGTCGGCCCCACAAGCGCAACACGGAACGGCGAGCCATCGCTGCGGCGTATAGGCCTGGGAGGCGGTGCAGCCTCAAGACGCGCACGTACGTTATCAAGCGTAGATCCGGCAGCTGCCAGGATCTCAACCATTGGTACACCGCCTTCACGTACTGTACGCGTGTGTAAAATCATCACGTCATCGCCGAGCACGCGACGTGCACGTTCTGCAACGTACGAAACATCAGGTCCGCGGAAACGTTCAGGCTTCATGAGGCATCTCCCAGGTTGCAACACTGCTCAGTGTTATCGAGGGCGGCAGTTCAGCGAGTGAGATCACCGACAGCGACGGGAGTACAGGCTCGATCAGCCTTCTGACTCCAACACGGAGGCTGGGCGGGGTGATAAGTGGCAACGCCCGTTCATCGGCCGCGTAAGTTGTGGCGAGCATATTCAGGTCACGCAGCAGAGCAGCGAGCGACTCAGGTGTGAGCATCGGCGCGCCGGCCTGTGCTGTACGTGGTGAGAAGAGTCCGACAAGTGCGCTCTCCAAACGGGAACCGATAGTGATTCCGTGAACAGTGCCGGTCTGATCTGCAAAGAGACGTGCAATCACGTTGGTGAGTGACTTGCGTACGATTTCAGTAAGCGCTTCCGGATCACGTGTGCCGTCTGAGGCATCGCCGAGTGCTTCCAGGATTGTTACGAGATCGCGGATGGGTACACGCTCGCGCAGGAGGCGTTGCAGTACTCTGTGCAGTACACTGAGTGACACCTTGCCCGGAATGATTTCCTCAATCAGTGCCGGGTGGGTCTTCTTGAGCGTCTCCACCATCTCCTGCACTTCCTGTCGCCCGAGCAGTTCAGCTGCGCTGGACTTGAGTGTTTCGAGAAGGTGTGTGGCAATAACTGTTGTCGGCTCCACTACTACGTATCCGAGTGCTTCCGCTTCGGTGCGTCGCATTCCGGCGATCCACCTGGCAGGCATGCCGAACGACGGGTCTGCGGTTTCCATGCCGTCGATCTCTGACACCACGCTTCCTGTGTTAAGTGCCATCAGGAACCGCGGCAGTACTTCGGCGCGCGCGACTTCTGATCCGCGCAGCTTGATAACGTACTCGTTGGCAGGCAGGCGGATGTCATCCCGGATGCGGATGGGCGGCACCAGGATGCCAAGCTCGAGTGCGGCCTGTTTCCGGAGGAGCGAGATGCGTTCAAGGAGATCGCCGCCTTCACGTTCGTCGATAAGCGGAATGAGTGCGTATCCGACTTCCAGTTCGATCGGGTCGATCTGGAGGAGGTCGTGCATGGGATCCGTGGTTTCTGGTTCTTCTTCCACGGGTGCTTCCATAACCTGCGCCATTTCCAGTCGCAGGGCTTCACTGCGCGTGGCGTTGCGTGCGAGTACGGCCGCTGTGCCACTGAGCGCGAGGAACGGAAGCATAGGCAACCCGGGTACGAACCCGAAGAGCCCAAGCACACCGGCGGCGACCCACATGGCACGTGGATGTGCACCGATCTGACGTCCGACAACAACGCCCATGCGGTCTTTGCCGGTGGCGTTCGTGACGATAAGACCGGCTGCTGTACTGATAACAAGCGCCGGGATCTGCGATACGAGTCCGTCGCCGACGGTGAGCAGTGTGTATGTGCTGGCGGCTTTTGCCAGTGTCAGATCGCGCTGTACAACGCCAATGAAAATGCCACCGATAATGTTGATAAAGACAACCAGAATGCCAAGGATTGCATCGCCTTTTACGTACTTGGAGGCACCGTCCATGGCGCCGTAGAAGTCAGCGGTGCGGGCAATTTCGTCGCGGCGTACGCGCGCTTCCTTTTCATCAATGAGTCCGGCAGAAAGATCGGCATCGATTGCCATCTGCTTGCCGGGCATGGCATCGAGTGTGAACCGTGCTGCGACTTCCGCGATGCGGCCGGCTCCTTTCGTAATAACAATGAAGTTGATGCCAACGAGGATCAGGAAGATGACGATACCGACAGCATAGTTTCCACCGATCACGAACTGTCCGAATGCTTCGATAACGCGACCCGCGTGTCCGTCGGCCAGGATCAGCCTGGTGGATGAAACGTTAAGGCCGATCCGGAAGAGTGTCAGCAGCAGGAGGAGCGCCGGGAAGCTGCTGAAATCGAGTGGGTTGTTCGTGTAGAGCGCTACGAGCAGGACAACTATCGACAGTCCGATACTTGCAGCGAGACAGAGGTCGAGGAGTGGTGCCGGAAGAGGAACCACGATGAGTGCGATAACCAGTACAACGGCTATCGCGAGTGCGATTTCTGCGCGTTTGGCGTTGGCGCCCTGGATTGGTACGGGGAGTGCTGCGCTTGTCATGCTGCTGCCGTCCCGTGCCAGCTGCTGCCGTAGCGCTCACGCTGTTTCATCACGAACGCCAGTACTTCGGCGACTGCAAGGTACATCTCTACGGGTATCATTGAACCGAGTTTTGCGGATGCGAAAAGTGCGCGCGCGAGTGGCCTGTTCTCAACGACAGGAACCCCCGCCTTGAATGCCAGCTCCTTGATCCGCTGTGCGATCTTGCGCTGTCCGATTGCGACGACATAAGGCGCGGGCGCGATCTGCGGGTTGTACCTGATTGCAACAGCGATGTGCACCGGGTTGACGATGACCACATCGGCCGTCTTCACCGCGGCAAACATCTGCCTACGGAGCCGCTCGCGCGCAATGGATCTGCGTCTCCCTTTGATGGCCTGATCGCCTTCCTGCTGCTTGTACTCATCCTTGACCTGCTGCTTGGTCATTTTGAGCTGTTCCATGCGGCGCCAGCGCTGCCAGGCGTAATCAGCGCCCGCGACCGCGAGCAGCATAAGGCCGGCGTTACGCAGCAGCGTGACTGAATACTTGCGTACCACATCAAGGATGGAGTGGGTATCGCCGAGCGTAAGCATCTGGATGTCAGGCCAGGCGTTGCGTAGTGTCGCATACACAGCCCAGCTCATTATTGTCAGCTTCAACAGCGACTTCACCAACTCGGCGACAGACTGCATGCCGAAGATGTTCCTGGCATTGGTCAGCGGATTCATCCGGCTGAACTTCGGGCGAAGCGGCTTGGCAGTAAGTATGCCACCGGTCTGTGCGAGTTGAACGCTTACTGCAATTGCAGCCATGGCGACTGCAATACCGGAGATAGCCACAATGGAACGGAATCCTGTGACCTGCAGCAGTGAAATTGCACCGGAGCCGGCAATGGCTGCATCGCCTGCTGTGGCGAGTGTGCTTCCCATTGTGTCGATCAGGAAGCGCCAGAGCGGCGGGCCAGCCACTGCAAGCGTGAGTGTGGAACCCAGAAGGAACGCAGCTGTTGTGAGTTCCGGACTCTTGGCGATCTGTCCTTCTTCGCGTGCGTCCTCGAGCCGCTTCTGGGTAGGTTGTTCGGTTTTTTCGCCTGCATCGTTTTCCGCCATCAGCGACCTCCGGCGAGCGACGCAGATGCGAAGGCATCAAGTGCGCTGTTGAAAGTCGGTGTCCAGTCACTCATAGCGTGCACGATGAGTGCAAGCGAGCCGGCGAGCGTGAAGAGTCCGATCCCGATCTGCATCGGGAAGGCGACAGCCATGATCTGGATCTTTGGTACAACGCGGCCGAGTACAGCGAGCGCGACGTTGGTAAGGAGAACAGCAGCTATTACTGGCGCTGCAAACTGGAGTCCGGCGGAGAAGATGCTCCGTGCTGCGGGGACAATGGCGCCCATACCGGCAGTTATATCGAGCGGCGCGCCGAGTGGCATTACGGTGAAGCTCTGTGCAACAGCCTGCAGCATGATCAGGTGCCCGCCACCGGCGAGCAGTACAACAAGCGCGAGCAGCTGGAAGAAATTCCCGAAGAGCATACTCTGCGTGTTGCTGATGGGATCGAAGATTGCGGAACCTGAGAGACCGATCGTGAGTGTGGCGAGATCGCCGGCCATTTCAGCAGCCGCGATGACCATGGCAGCAGAGAGCCCGATGGTGAAACCAATTACTGATTCCGTGATGAACGAAGCCGGTGTTATCCGCAGCGTTGTGACGTCTGCGTTCGCGATTGCGGTGGATGTCAGCAGGAAAGCGAGCAGTACCATCAGCGCAGTGCGGAGCCGCATGGGTACGGTGCGTGCAGAGAAGACCGGAGCCACGAGCAGGAGTCCGCCGACGCGCAGTGCCACAAGCGCAGCAGCGGTAGCTGCGCCTGGTGCAAAGAGATCGGGGAAGGCTGACGTAAGGCTGTTCACGTAATTGCTCAACCAGTTGCTCAGCCAACCATTGCTGGAATGCCGTTGAAGAGCTCGGTGGTGTACTGACCGAGTATCTGTAACAGCCATGGGAGTCCGATAATGAATGCAGCGCCTACGAGCACGAGTTTGGGAACGAACGTGAGCGTCTGTTCCTGGATCTGTGTAACGGACTGGACGATGGACACCAGGAGGCCGACCCCGAGCGCTATGAGCAGCATCGGAGCAGCGAGCAGCAGCGCCGTAACGATGGCGTTGCGTGATAGTTCGATTATGAGCTGGTGTGACATATCGGATGTGATAGGGTCCGTTGTGTGGCACAGGCCAACACCCTGGTCTGCAACGGATGACAATGCACGTCGGATGCCACGGCGGCGTTAAGCGCTAAGTGGTTGTGGAATAGGCAGTTAGTGTGCAGCGCACGGGATTTGGGATGATGGCGGAAGGGGAAAGCGGCAGGAATTTCCCACTCTGAAGCTGGCGGAAATTGCCGCCGGATTATGGGGCGGGCGGTTGGTTCAGGCGCGGCTGGGCAGCAGGCGCAGAAGGGGCGGGGTCCCGTGCTTCTCGGTTTAGGGACCGGGGACACCGACGGGGCGGAGGAGGCATTCCTAGTGGTGTTTGGCAATATTGCTTCAGCACTTGACTCTGCCGCCGGGAATGTGCACTACTCCGGAATGATGCCTGAATTCTTTCAGCGGCTGCGAAAGCAGATCGAAGAGGCCCGCGAGCCCGGGGTTACGCGCACAGTGCTGCACGGTGTTCCGGTGGTCGTTACGAACACGCGTGAGGACATCGCAACCTCCGATGTGCTGGAGCGGCTGGATGAGGCGCTGGCGCTGATCGCGTCGAACCAGCCGTGGCGGCTCCGGCATATTCAGCGTGATGTGCGCCGCATCAGTGTCGTCCGCTACCCGTGCAGGGGAGCGTTCATTCCGGATGAGCAGACCATCATAACCGAGCTGACATTTCTGGCCCGCCGCGATATATCGGCCGCACCTGTTGCATCCAGTATCCTGCACGAAGGCGTCCATGCGCGCGTGCATGCAATGGGTGTATCTCCGTTCGACAGGGATCGCGCAAGGGAAGAGCGTATTTGCCGGCGCGCTGAACTCGCATTCGGGTATTCACTCCCTGGCAGCGTTGGCGCGCCCGTAATTGAACGCGCAATCGCATCGCTCTCACTCGACGATGCAGATGTAGCACCGTCGATCGATTGGAATGAAGCCATGCGGCGCACGTCAGCCGTGGATTCAGGCCTCGGGAGCTGAGACAGAGCGCTGGCTGCGTTACCGCAGTTGTAACGTCAGCGGAAGCTGTGTATCAGGCTTGTTATCAGCAGATTCCACCCGTCCACAAGAACAAAAAGCAGCAATTTGAACGGGAGTGAGATCATGGCGGGTGGCAACATGAACATTCCCATACTCATCAGTACCGATGCAACAACAGCATCGATGACAATGAAAGGCAGATAGATCGCGAAGCCGATCTGGAATGCGGTCCTCAGTTCGCTGACTACAAATGCGGACATCAGCACGTGGAGCGGAACATCATCCGCGGTATCCGGGCGCTCCATCTGACTCAGGTCCACAAATGTTTTCAGATCAGCGGGCCGGGTCTGCTTAAGCATGAACTCCCGCATGGGGCGCACGCCTTCTTTCATCATTTCGACCTGCGTCATCTGGCCATTCATCCATGGCGTGATGGCTTCACGGTTCATCTGCGTGAAGGTCGGCGCCATGACAAAACCCGTCAACAACAGTGCGAGCCCTGCAAGCAGATGTGCCGGCGGTGCACCCTGTGTTCCCATTGCCTGTTTGACAAAGTGCAGAACGATCAGAATGCGGGTAAAACCTGTCATCATGAGCAACAGCGTCGGCAACAGCGTCAGTAGCCCCATCATGACAACAATGCCGACCGTGCCGTTAAGCCTCAGCCCTCCATCTGCTTCATTGCCCAGCTTGATATCCATCTGCGGTATCATCTGCGCGAGCGCCTCGGCGCCACCCGCAACTGTTGCAGCTGGTGCAGCGGCAGCACGGAGCTGCGAAGGATCAGCGGACGGGTCGGGGGCAACCAGGTTCGACATGGCACGTGCACCATTTGGCGAGGTCGCTGATGCACTCGCACCATTCCCTGACGTTGTGGCTGCACTTTGAACAGCGTTATTGCGAGCGGCCTGCGCGTGAGCATCTGTGCCTGGCACGGCAAGCGTCAGTATCGCTATGAGCAGCATACCGGCCAGTTTGGTGGTCGGGTGCAGCGACATGCGCAGCATGGACCGAAAATCATCCATGCGCTCGGGCGTTGCTGGTTCAGCACGCACTACAGCTGGCGTGGCTGCAGCTGATGCAACGGTTGTTTTTGCAAACGCCTGCAGCTCCCGCGAGGCAGCTCTCCCACGACGGCCCGTTAAAGCTGACAACGCAGCGAGCGCGGCACTCTTTTTAAGCCCCGGATTCGCGAATGCTGCTGTAGCTGCTTCACTTGAAGTCATCGGCAGCGCGACTTTGCTTCCTGCCAGCACCTGCTGACGGTCTTCTTCTTCCAGTTCAAAGAGCGGCCTTACGCCACCGTCTCCTACTGAAACTGCCATTACCTTTGCACCCACCCGCACAACTGCGAGCCCTGTCCTGGGGCCGAGCGATACGCGCTGCACAACTTCAACAGGTATGCGTGACCTGGGAGTAAGCCCGAAATTGCTGAAGCGCTTGAGCACCCACACTACAAGTGCGCCAAGCCCAAGTACAAATGCCAGGGCAGCAACTATTCCAACAACAGCGGGGAGCACAGTTGTTCTCAGGTAGTTGGCGGTACTGTGTCGGACCAGCTTATGCCACGGATACTTAAGCAGTTACTCATGCTGCGCTCGCTACGTTCTGCTTCGCTGCCAGAATCTGTGTGATGCGAATACCGAAGTGCTCACCGAGCACAACGACTTCGCCTTCAGCAAACTTCCGGTCTGCAACGAAAATGTCGACGGGCTCTCCAGCAAGGCGATCAAGCTGGATTACGGAACCACGACCAAGCCTCAGGATCTCCTGAACAGTCATGTTCGTACGCCCCAGTTCAATGGCAACCGGGAGCGTCAGATCGAGCAGTACATCAATGGAGACTTCGGAATTGCCGAGTGATGGATGAATGAAGTCAGTGAGCTGTGGTGCCTGGGCAGTGGCTCCAGCGTTCATCACGGGGCTTGCCGCTATTGGCGTTCCTGTCGGAGTACCGGCAGACTGTCCCGGGGCAGCGTTTGCCTGGACACTGGCTACCAGAGCGTCGATTTCTGCAGGGTTCATGGTCACTTGCTTTCAGTTGGTGTGGATGTGGTCTGCATACTGTCTGTGATCCGTACTGCGATGTTTCCACCGACACGTCCGGGTGATCCCAGGAAGCGTGTCTGTGATCCTGCGCGCACGATGATCCGTGCATCTTTGGAGATTCCTGTTGGTATTACAGATCCGGGCTGCAGCTGCGTTAAGTCACGCATAGAGAGGTTGAATTCCGGGAGGCGGACATTGATCGGGACACGTGTGTGGCGCAACGAGGATTCGCTCTGCTGGCGCGCGTGCACGCGTTCCTGTTCATTCCCGCTCATTACAGTATGGCGCTGCTGGCCCGTGCCGGTGAAGAACTTGTCCAATACGGTGAACGGCAGGCAGATCAACAGCAGGCTTGAAGTGTTTCCGGCGAGTATCTCGATATTAGCAACAAGCACCGGGTCATCCCGGTTGGCTACCTGCAGAATATCCGGAGACGATTCGAACCCTGATATCTGCAGCTCCATGGGTACATGGTCCTGCCAGATCTCCTGAAGCAATGCAGTAACGCGATCACCAATGGATCGCACAGCCATTCTTTCGAGTGGTGTCAGTGCGCGGGCAGGGAGTGCGCCGTTTCCTTCTCCGCCGAAGAATCTGTCAATAATAAAAAACGAAAACTCCTGCCCGACATCGATTACGCCACGTTGTCCGGTGTTGGCGATATCAAAGACAAACGATGAGCAGGGATTGGGGAGTGAGAGTGCGAATTCCCCGTACGAGTATTCTTCAACGCTCTGCAACGCGATCTCAACCTGTCCGCGAACGCGGGCAATCAGCCAGGCCTCGAGGCTCTTGACGAGCCGTTCGTACATGGCTTCAAGCGTGCGGAGCCGGTCTTTGGAAATACGTGCCGGCCGTCGGAAATCATAGAGCTGTATATCGCGGTTACCGGACGCTGTTCGCGGCGTAAGATGCAGCCCCGGAAGTCGCGCACCGATAGCGTCGTAGCCCCGTAAAGTGCCAGGAGTCATTTGCTACTGCACCACAAACTGAGGGAAGTAAACGCGCTTGATGCTCTTCTTTCCGAAGCGATCACCAAGTGTATTCTGTATCTCTGTTTTCAGCTGTTCCCGCGAGCCCACGTCTGTGAGCTCATCTATCGTCTTGGCGCCGAGTGCTGTAAGCAGCGCATCGCGCAGCTCCGGATCTCTGGCCTGAAGGCTGGCGAGAGTTTTCGCATCTGCGCATTCAATGGCAATGGAGGCAAGCAGGAACCTGCTTCCGCCACTGCCGGCGGGGTTAAGAACGAGGTTGTCCAGGAGCAGTACGGGCGGAGCGGTGTTGCCGAGAGAGCTTCCGCCTTTCTCCTCCGACGCGGCTTCCGTTGAATCAGCGATCGCGACGGGGGTCTTAGCGAGCTTCTTGGCTACCATCGGGCCGATCAGAAGCGCACCGGTACCCGCACCCACGGCCAGCCCGATCCCTGCCAGCAGAAGCAGTGGCAGTTTTCTGTTACGCTGTACTGGGGCGTCCTCGGCGGATTCTTCCGGGGTTGCGCTTGTTTGCTCTGGAGTATTGGGGTTGGCCATGTCTGGTTGTGGAAATGGTGCACTTCTGGACATGTCATTAAGCACGAGCGGTGCCACAGTTCTGCGGCTCGGGCGATTGAGCGTAAGCGGTTGATTTACAGTGTGTTACGCGCTGGTTGGGCGGGAACGGGCAGACTTTGGGATCGAAAAACAGGCGGCACGGTCTGCCATGCGGCAAATAGTGCCGCATGAAAAAGGGTTTTTGGGGTGCGTTGGCGGGCGTGCCGGTGCATGAGCGAAAAGGCGGGGGGCGGCCCAACAGGACCACCACCCCGCCTCATTCACTCGCGCTTTGCAAGAGTGTTACACCACCGCTGCTATCAGCGCTTGACGGTCATCAGCTCCTGGAGCATCTCATCGCTCGTGGAAACGACCTTGCCGTTCGCCTGGAACGCGCGCTGCGACACGATCATGTTCGTGAACTCCTGTGCCAGATCGACGTTCGACATTTCGAGTGCACCGCTCATGAGCTGAGACTGTGAGCCCTCGAGTGCGAAGCCGAGTACGGCGTTGCCGGAGTTGGCGGACTCCTGGTACATGTTGTCGCCGATTCGGAGCAGACCGCTTGGGTTGTTGAAGTCGGCGAGAACGATGCGTGCCAGTGGCGTTGTAGTACCGTTGGTGAAGAAGCCCGTGATCAGACCGAAGCGATCGATGCTGAAGTTCTGCAGTGTACCGGAGCCGAAGCCGTCCTGATCGCGGAGTACAGCAGTTGAAGCTGTCGAAGCGAACTGCGTGAGTCCGTTCACGCCACCGGCGACTTTGACTTCGATCTTCACAGGGTTGGCGCCTGCTACCGCGAAATCCAGACTGGCTTTGACATCGGTGGTCATGATACCTGTGGTATCGAATGTAAACGTACCGCCGTTCACATTCGGCTCGGGCGCTGCCGGGCTCATGAAATAGGAGATCTGGATCTCCGCATTCGATGGCATGTCGCCCGTGAACTGAACTACCGGCGGCGGACCACCGGAAAACGAGTAGTGCAGCGGTGATGTGTACTCGGTGCCCGTTGGGCTCATCACACGCACGTTTTCCGGAAGGATCTCGTATCCGCTCGACGGAGTCGGCAGCTCGATATCGCTTGGCGGAGTTTGATCATCGGTGTTGAAGGTCTGGACCTGTGCGCTTGCAATCGGGTCAATACGCCAGTCCCAGGTGTTTTCACTCGTCTTCCACATCTGGATCTTGATATCGTGCTTGCCGCCCTGCGAATCGTAGACCGCGATCTGTGATTCAGTCCAGGCATTTCCATTGATTGGCAACGCACGATCGATGGGGTCATTGAAATCACCCTGGAAGATCGATGACGAGGCGTTGAGATTGCCTGCGAGTGTCACCTCTGAAGTGGGCTTTGCCGAGACTTTCTGTCCGAATGGAAGACGGATGTCCTGGATGCCATCGAGTGGCTGACCATTGCTGTACAAACGTCCCTGGACGATAAAGCCGTTGGCAGGAGTTACGAGCTGCCCGAGTGCATCAACCTGGAAGTTGCCTGCACGGGTGTAAAAGCTCTGTGCTCCCTTGCGCACGACGAAGAAGGAATCT
>CAZDMG010000027.1:9486-26445 GCA_964506655.1 uncultured Gemmatimonadaceae bacterium | reverse complement strand
CTGACAGCTTCAATTCTGAGCTCATTCCGGAGTCCACCGAACTGATAGTCCACCATGCGGACGCCGAGTACGTCGCGGAACGTTCCGCCATCGCGCCACAGCAGCCCGATATCAACGGCTGAGCCACCGATGTTCCGGTCTCCGAAGCGCACGCCGCGAAGCACCCGACCTTCCGGGCGGATATCAGGCGAAAGCATAAGGCTGAACTCATCGCGTGTTGCGACTTCGATGGATACTCCGCCGGCGCCATCATCCCAGGCAGTAATACGTGCATCAACCAGAAATGGCATTGCACGCAGGATGCGCTCCGAGTCAGCGCGCCTTTCCTCTGTGCACGGATCGCCGATATCGAAAAGCAGATAGTGGCGGATCACCTCATCCTGCGTGGTGACATGCGTAAGGCGCATCGCAGTACGCGCAATCTCCAGTCGTTGCGGCAGGTGCTCGGTATAAGGCGGCTGCGTGAGTATTACGATGTTGGAGATCGCCTGTCCGGTACATTCTACCACGGTGGATCTCCCCGGATCGCGATCCTGTGCCGTGACCGCAGTAAGCCCCTGTGCGCTCAGCGACGGGCAGGCACACGGGAGAACAAACGCAACCACACCGGCTACGGCGCAGCGGCGAACCATTGTTCAGCGGCCCAGTTTGCGCTTCAGTGCTGCAAGCCTCTCTTCTGCATCCGCCTCACGGTCAGCACGTGAGCGGCTCTGCTGCGTCCAGCTGTCATCGCCAGTGGCGCCTGTACCCGTTGTACCCGTACCCGTACCTGTACCTGTACCGGGCGTAGCTCCCATCATGGCATCAAGTTCGGCCTCAATCTCGCGGGTCCGTGCATCCGATGTTGGCACACTCCCGGCAACACCAGCCATTGCCATTCGCAGCTGTGATTTCATCTCTTCATATTCGCGCTCACCCAGTGTCAGCTCCTGCTCCTGGGACATCAGCTTCACCTCCAGGACGCGGATACGCTCTTCATGCTGCGCGGCAAACCGGTCTGCTATCTCCACTGTTTCCGTGTCCCCTATCCCGTCCGCCAGGCCGCGGCGCCTCACCACAGTAGCGAGTTCCTGCTGCTCCTTCTTCAGACGCAAACGGGTTTCCTGGATCGCCTTGCGCAGGTCCTCCAGCGCCATCCGGGCGTGAACCATCGCGTCACGCATGGACGACACAACCCGCTGACGTTCCTCAGGTGCCAGACGCGCAGAAAGACCCCGCAGGGAATCCCACAAATGCTCAAACATGCCTTATCTTCGTGGAAGGACTCAAATTGCTCAACCGGAGATTACCTGCACCACCGACGCTCCGCCAGCGATTAAACGCAATAAAGCCGACAGGACTGGAGCCGTCGGTCATATTTCCGTAACTTTAAGGGTTGCCCCGGGTTTCCGCTGCTTTTACTGCTTTTGCTGCTATGCCAGCGCTCCCTGGGACTGCCGGCCGGCACCCTGTCTACAGCTCCTTTCTGTGCTTTTCATAGCAATACCAGCATATAACGAAGTCGAAACGATTGGTGTACTCCTCTGGCGCCTGCGCACTACTCTCGCAGAGTTCCCACGGGAGTATGAAGTGGTCGTGTACGACGACTGCAGCACCGACAGCACCAACGAGGTACTTGAGAACTACAAGCGGACTCTCCCGCTTACAGTAATCCGTGGAAGCCGGCAAGTCGGCTATGCCGCGTCGGTTGATGCGCTGTTGCGACATGTCGTGCGCCAGACCCGGCATCCGCGTCGCGATGCTGTGCTGCTTATGCAAGCCGATTTTACCGATCCTCCGGAGCTGATCCCGGAGTTCGCCCGCCGTTTTGAAGGCGGTGCCGATATCGTGGTCGGTGAGCGCACAACACTCGCAGACGCGCCCAAAGCTGTGCAGCGCCTCTTCCGCTACGCCAGCTGGTCCATGCGCTCGCTCCTCAAGGTAAACGACACCAAGGACGCCACTTCGACATTCAAGCTCGTCCGCATAGCTGCGATCCGCGACCTGCTTGAGAAGCGTGGGCAAAGCCCGCTTTGCGAAGGTGATTCCTGGACGGCCAACGCAGACCTGCTGCTGCACCTTACTCCGTTTGTTCGTCGGGTGGAAGCCGTTCCTGTGGAATCCACTTATGGTGTCCGCATGCGCGGTACACGCAGGGCCGCAATGCGGGATACAATGACCGCGCTTAAATGGGCCTGGAGTGCCCGCACGAGACGACCGGGAACACTACCGCCGGTTGATACAACTGCGGCAGCACCGGGGATTGATCGCAAACGGACGCGCTCACGGAAAAGACCAGACGCCGCTGCGACTGCTGACGCTGACCAACGCGATGTAGAACGGCCACGCCGCAAGAGGAACAACAACAGGCGGAGAAAGGAAGGCAGGCCGACTGCACAGCATCGCGCCACACTTCCCGACGCCACCGAAGAAACTTTATCGATCGTTGACCCGGCTGCCGGTATCGCAGCCGGACTCGAACTCGGCAAAGCGCACCGTGTCTCCGGCAGTGACGAAAGCATTACACCCGATTCAGAAGTGAAGCACCGGAAACGGCGGAGACGCACACGTCGCGCACGCTCCGACACTGATACAGCAGGTCAATCCGGCGCAAGCCGTTTCAGTGACGCCAGCGATAACCGTGTTGACAGCTCGCCTGCCTCTGACGTCGGAGGCAGTACCCCCGACGATCGCGCTTCCGACAGTAACGCCTCGCCGGTTGAATCGCATGCCAGACGCAGAGGACGACGTGGCCGTCGCGGTGGCAGGCGGACGAGGCGCGACCATGGCCAGGGCGCGACAGAAGACGGAGGCGCAGCAGGAGGAGCAGAGAGCGATGGATGACCCATCCCGTAAACCAATGGAGCATCAGATGGAGTATCAGGAGGCGGACCTGTCACGCGTCCGCACCGTCCCCATCGCAGTCCGGCCAAATAAAGTACGCAGCGGGGATTTTGCAGCACCGCCGCCGCACATCGGTGCCGGTGAACAGACTTTCCAGACTTTCCTGGACTCACTGCCCGATATCCTTGTAGCACGCGACCTGATCGCTGTCATCGATGCAGTCGCCGATGCATACCACAACAAACGTGCCGTCATACTCATGCTCGGCGGTCACGTTGTAAAGACCGGACTCGCTCGCGTACTCATAGATCTCGTCGCCCGGGGCGTTGTTACACACGTCGCAATGAACGGATCGGCGGCGATACACGACTATGAGATTGCGCGCTTCGGTGGTACATCCGAAGATGTTTCTGCCGGGCTCAAGGATGGCAGCTTCGGCATGGCCGAAGAAACCGGACGTGGACTCAACGAAGCGTTCGTTGAAGGGATGAACAACGGTTGGGGGATGGGTGAATCGGTTGCCCGCGCGCTCGCACGTCTGGAACCGCTTATGTATCCCGATCTCTCACTTACATACCAGTGCTGGAAACTCGGAGTACCCGCGACGATTCATGCTGCTCTTGGTGCAGAGATCATTCATCAGCACCCGGCAGTGAGTGGTGCGGCAATCGGTGACACCAGCCACAGGGATTTCCGCCGGCTGGCAGCTTCCATCCCTGCTCTCGATAGCGGCGGAGTGGTACTCAACATCGGAAGCGCGGTTGTAATGCCTGAGGTTTTTCTAAAAGCGCTGACGATAGCGCGCAATCTCAACCTGGGAGTGCCTACCGGGTTCGTGACGTGCGATCTGGACATGCAGCGGCATTACCGGCCGCGCATGAACGTCGTGCGCCGCCCCACGGAAGGCTCAGGTCATGGCTACGAAATCACAGGGCACCACGAAATCATGGTGCCCCTGCTGGCCTGGGGGATCGTATCACGGTTGGACAGCCGCAGCGGTTGAACCCGGGCCGGTTAACCGTATCACGATTGGACAGCCGCAGCCGTTGAGGCTGGCCCGGTTAACCGTTTCACGACTCGACAGCCGCTGCGATTGAGGCTGGCCCGGCAGTAACGCCTTTGGCTCCGTAACGCTTCTCTTCCCAGCGCGATAACGACCGGTAAAGAAGCGGCAGGACAAAGAGCGTCAGGAACGTGGACGTAACAAGACCACCGATTACCACACTCGCGAGCGGGCGCTGAATCTCGGCGCCCGCACTGTGTGACAACGCCATCGGCACAAAACCAAGGCTCGCAACCAGTGCTGTCATAAGCACCGGACGCAATCTGTCCATAGCGCCTTCACGCACTGCCTGTTCAATGCTCCGGCCGGAGCGGCGCAACTGATTGAGACGCTCGACAAGCACGACGCCATTGAGCACCGCAATGCCGAAGAGTGCAATGAACCCTATGCTTGCTGAAAGATTGAGGTTCATTCCGCGCAGCCAGAGTGTGGCCACACCTCCGACAAGTGCAAACGGCACATTGAGAAGTACCAGTACCGCCTGCGGCACCGACCCGAATGAAAGGAAAAGCAACAGGAATATTATCAGTACTGCGGCAGGAACCACGACCAACAGCCTGCCGAGTGCGCGCTGCTGGTTCTCGTATTGTCCGCCCCACTCAAGGAAAACACCCTTGGGTAGAGTCACACTTTCGCCAACACGCTCTCTTACTTCCCTGACGAAGCTCCCGAGGTCGCGCCCGCGCACATTGGCCATGACAAGTGTCCGGCGCTGGGCATCTTCGTGAGCTATCATCTCAGGTCCCATAACAGTGGTAATGCGTGCGACCGATGCGAGTGGTACCGTACGACCATCATAAGCCGGTATGGGAATGCGCTCCAGTGCTGCAGCATCCGAGCGGAATCTTTCCGGGAGGATAACTGCCACACCAATGCGTCGGGGTCCATCCACGAGTTCCGTGGCCACTGAGCGGCCCGTCGCCAGATCGAGTGCCTGTTGTAAGTCACCGACAGTGGCACCGTAACGTGCGAGAGCATTGCGATCCACATCTATGCGATACTGCCCACTCCCTTCTGCCACTTCAACTGAGACATCTGCTGCGCCGCGAACACCAGCCACTACACCCCGTATCTGCTCACCGATACGCTCGTTGATCTCCTTGTCCGGGCTCACCACCTTGATTCCGAGATCGGTGCGGATTCCGCTTTCAGCTTCATCCAGGCGCATAGCCAGCGGCTGCGTAAACGATATCTGAAGTCCGGGTATATCCTCAAGCGCACTTTCGAACTCTTCCACGAGACCCTCGCGGGTACGCGCCGATGTCCACTCCTTTTGTGGCTTGAGTATCACATAGGTATCGCCCTCAAAGAGCCCCATCGCTTCCGTTGCCAGATCCGGGCGCCCTTCCTTTGTTACGGCTGTGATAACTTCTGGGAACTCCCGGAGCCTGGATTCAACAACCGATGAAAGCCGCATTGCCTCGTCCAGCGATACGCTCGTCAGACGTCTGCTGCTGACCAGAATGTTCCCTTCGTCGAGCTTTGGCATGAATTCAGTACCAAGCCACGCAATGGAACCAATCGCGATCATAACGACAACAACGGCTGCCGCCGTAACAGCGCGGGTACGCGCAAGTGCCCACTCCAATCCGTTTCCGTACGCGCTGCGCAGTCTTTCAAAAAAGCGGTTGGGTTTCTCTGATGCATTCCTGAGCAACAGGTGCGACATCGCAGGTACATACGTGAGCGCCAGCAGAAGCGAACCGAGTACCGCCGTAACAACTGTGAACGCCATGGGCTTGAACATCCGCCCTTCCATACCGGTCAGTGTGAAAATCGGTATGTACACCGCGACAATGATTGCAATTCCGAACAGAATGGGTCGGCCGACTTCGGTGGCAGCACTCAGGAACAGCGACTCGCGGCTCTCCTTTACTCCGTTCTCCATCCTTCGCACAAAGTTCTCCACCATCACCACTGAGGCGTCGACAATCAGGCCGAAGTCGAGAGCGCCAAGCGACATCAGGTTTGCAGACTGGCCGGCCAGCTTCATCCCCGTGAACGCAAAAAGCATGGAGAGTGGGATCACCGACGCCACAATCAGCGACGCGCGCACATTCCGCAGGAACAGAAAAAGCACTGCGATCACAAGCAAACCACCCTCTACGAGATTCCGGGTGATCGTCATGGTGGTCCGGTCGATCAGTTCGGTCTGATCATAAAAAGGCGTTATCTCAACGTGCGACGGCAGCCCTTCCCGGATTTCGTCCATACGTTCACGTACGGCAGTCATCATGCGTCTGGAATCCGCACCCTGAAGTTTGAGTACCATCCCGGTTACGACTTCGCCTTTCCCGTCCTGGGTAACCACACCATGCCGTGGCAGCGCTCCCTGCACTACTTCCGCAACATCACGAACCAGTACCGGCACACCATTGCGCATGGCAATAAGCATGCTGCCGATCGCGTCGTATGATTCCGCGCGGCCGTTGCCGCGCAGCGTGAAGCGTTCGCCGTTATGCTCAACGTATGCACCACCGAACGAGCGGTTGTTCGCATTCAGTGCTTCGTGTACATCAGCCAGCGTGAGATCGCGGTTCGCGAGCTGCGCCGGATCCACAACCACGTGCACCTGTTCAGTAAAACCACCCCAGGAGTTGACTTCAGACACGCCCGGGACCATTCGCAAGCGCGGCCTGATCGTATAGTCGTGCAGCGTTTTCAACTCGGTGAGCGACATGGAATCGCTCGTCACCGTGTACTGATAGATCTCCCCCATGGGTGTGGCGACCGGCCCGAGAACCGGTTCTATCCCTTCCGGCAGGGCTTCCTTCGCATCCGAAAGCCGCTGCTGCACAAGCTGGCGTGCGAAATAAACGTCAACGTTGTCGGGAAAACTCACCGTAACAAGCGACAACCCCTGTTTGGAAACCGAACGCACACCTTCTGCGCGCGGCAGTCCCATCAGCGCGGATTCCACGGGATACGTTACAAGGCGCTCCACATCCTCGGTCGGCATTCCGCCCGCTTCTGTTATTACCTCTACGCGCGTTCCGGTGAGGTCCGGGAACGCATCGAATGGCAGGTGCGTCAGCGTGTAAAGCCCGCTGAACACCAGAAGCAGTACGCCACCAACAACAAAGAGTCGCTGCTTCAGCGCAAACGCAACGAGTTTCTTCAATGTGTGTCCTCTGAAGGATTACGGCGCTTCTGGATCTCTGCCTTGGCCAGCGATGCACCGAGTCCGATTATTGAATCGCCAGCGGCTATGCCGCCCAGTATCTCCGCGACCTGGGCGTTGCGCCTGCCAACCGTAATCGGCCTCACCTCGATAAGCATGCCTTCGCCGAGCCTCGCGGCTGCAATTACCACTGTTTCACCGTTGTACAGCTGCACGGCAGATGCAGGCACAGTAAGTACACGCGGCCCGGAAGACTGCGGATACTCTGCCTCAGCGCTCATCTCCGCACGCAGCAGCTGTTGACCCTCATCCTCAATGAGCGCCCAGACCTCGATACTCTGGTTGAGTGGATCAACCACCGGTGCAACGCGCGCGACCCGGGCAAGGAAGTTGCGACCTGGCCATGCAGCAACCTGAAAGCGCACAACAGTCCCCAGCGATACAGCAGCGACTGCCTGTTCAGGGAGTCGGAGGGTTAGCCCGAGTCGCCCTTCCCGTGCCACTGTCGCCACTGGCTGCCCCAGCATTACCACCTGTCCTGGTTGTATTTCCCGGCTTGTAACAATACCGGCAAAGGGCGCACGTATGAGCGCCGCATGCTCATCTACTCCCTCCGGTGTCCCGCGACCGACGAGATGCTCGATGTAGGCCTCTGCGCGAATCAATTCGGCGTCTGCGGCATCGCGCGCTGCATTGGCTGCTACGCGGGCGGCCCGCACACGATCGGCCTCCGCCTGCGAAATGGCTTTAGCCGCCAGAAGACGCACTGCCCGCTCTGCCGCTGCATCGGCCACTGCCGATGCAGAGTCAGCGGAAACAGCGGCCGCTCGTGCAGCCACGATTTCCTGACGCGAGTCCATCACTTCATGTGAATGAATGACCGCAACTATCTGGTCATGCTTTACCCTGTCGCCTGGGAAAACGCGCACTTCAAGCACGCGCCCTTCCACGATACTCCCGAGCGGCTGTGTCGCAGCCTGATCAAGTGTGATCCGTGCCGGCACCTTCCACACATCACTCCATTCCGTTTCAAGGGCCGCTGTCAGCTGGAAATGTGCCACTTCAAGCGCGGCGGCAGACACCAGTGCGGTATCCGGTGATATCCCGTCGTCGTGGTCGTCATGGTCGTCGCGGTCGTCCGAAGCGCACCCGGCTGCGAACCAGCTCACCGCTGCAGCAGCAATGGTGAGGGTGAGTAAGTTCAGTCTCTTTCTGTCAATCATGGTAGCTCCACAGCACTCGCGCCGATAACACGACGCAGTTCAAGCCGGGCAAGAGCACGATCCAGTGTGCTCTGTACGAGGGCAGCGCGCGCATCAACGGCTGCTCTGAATGCATCAATCAATTCCACCAACGAAGCAGCACCTTCTTCCCAGGAGGTTTCAGCTGCGCGCGATACTGCGACTGTGCGCGCAACGTACTCTGCATCAAAACCGCTCGATCCGGCGTCAATGATGCGCGCAGCCTCGAGTGCACCACGGACACCCGTCAGCACGCGCAACTCAGCCAGGCGGCGCTCTGCAGACGCAACAAGCAACTCCCCGGCTGCACGCTCCCTGTTGCCGCCATTGGCGTTCAGAAAAGGAGGCGATACTGTGATTCCGAGTATTCCTGCAGACTGTCCGGAGGTGCCTTTATACCCGCCGGTGATCCCCAGCTCAGGCATTGCGGAGCGTCCTTCAGCGACGCGTCGCATACCAGCCGCACGTTCGAGACTGCGTGCGGCCGCCAGTTCCGGATTCGTCTCTCTTGCCATCGCCATTGCGGCCTCCAGCTCCGGGAGAGCTTCGAGATCCGGGTGTCCGTCTGCTACAGTGATGCGTACCGGGTCCTCTTCGCCGATAAGCGCAGAGAGACGCGCCACTGCGCTGACTGCGTGGGCACCCGCAAGTGCTGCCTGGTGCCTGCTCCGCTGTGCTTCAAGCTGCATACGGAAAGCTGCGGCCTCTGCGACTTCACCTTCGGCAGCGCGAATGGAATCCACCGCTGCTATTCGCTGATACAGCGCTGCCTGCTCCGCGGCTACAGTTGCAAGTGATTGCTCTGCCCACGCGTGCCACCATGCGGCGGCTGCATCAAAGGCAAAGCTGCGCATCGTGGACAGAGAGTCGGAGTCGGCAAGTTTCCGCGAGGCATCGAGCGCAGCCCTGAATGCGTTCCGCCTTCCGGAAATATCGAACGGGAGTGTTACGGTCGCGAAATCGTCGTACTGAATGGTGCTGCCGAGGTTTTCGCGACGGATTTCGAATACAGGGTTCTCCCACTGCGCCTGCGTTCGGGCGGTGCCGATAATGCCCGCACGCCGCCCGGATGCGAGTTGCCCGGCGGGTGATTGACTGGTTGCCAGAGCAACCGCATCAGCAAGTGAGATTACACGCCTGGACTGTGCAGATGCCGGGAGGGCAACCCCTGCAAGCATGGTCAGTACAACCGCCGCCGTAACGCTTATCTGTCGTCTTCTCATCGTGCCGCAAACTACTGCGGCTGGATGAATCCACGATTAACAGGGAAACACGACCGATACTTTTGTCCCCGAGCCGCCGGGTGCAGTTTCAAAGCTGATCTCTGCACCGTGGCGCGAGGCTATAGCCCCTGCTATGGCCAACCCAAGCCCGCTGCCATCTGGTGCTGCCTGTCGTGCACGCACACCACGGAAGAACCGTTCAAAGATCCGGACCCGTTCTTCAGGAAGGAGGCCCATCCCTTCGTCTGTCACTTCAAGTCGGTTTCCGTGATCGGAACGTGCGACAGATATCCAGACACGTCCGCCATCGGCGGAGTAGCGGAGCGCATTGTCCATCAGTATATCGACCAGCCGTTGAAGCAATATCGCGTCACCCTCAACCGGCACCTCCTCGGCTACATCTATCAGGATTCGCTGATTGCGCATCCGTGCGAGTGAATCAAAGGAGCGTGCTGCTTCCGTTGCTACGTCATCCAGAAAGACAGTGGCGTGTGCCGTCGGGCCGCCAGCCTCCGCACGTGCCAGCTCCAGCAGTTCTCCAACCATCTGCGACATCGATTCCAGTTCATGCTGGGTCACTCTGAGCGCAGCTTCGTCACCGCTCCTGTCCGGTGAACTCAGGGCAAGCTCAGCAGTGCCACGTGCACGCGCAATTGGCGTCCGCAATCCGTGTGCAGCATCTGCCAGAAACCGACGCTGCCTCGCCATCGCATCGTCGAGCCTGTCGAGCAGTGCGTTGAAACGTGTACCAAGCCGACCCACTTCATCGGCTGGATTGACTATAGGGATCCGTCCGCTGCTGAAGCTTGAAATCCGGTCTGCTGCTGTAGCCATGGAACCGACCGGTGCAAGCGTACGCCCTGTGAGGATCCATCCCACACCCAGCGCCAGGAGTGCAGCTATTACGACAGCTGTACCCACTACCCGGTCCACGCTTTTCTGCTGTCTTTCCAGCGACGACAGTGAAGCCGTGATCCGGACCTTCCACCCAGGTGCAAGTGCCGCATCCAGGTCGACAACAGTGAGACGTACAGGCTGCTCCAGCGGCTTGAGTGCAGACTGAGGAGAGCGTGGTATAACCAGCACCGAGTCATCCGGCTGCAGAAACTCCACCCGCTGTTCAGGTGTGAGCAGCTCGCTCGCAATATGGTAAAGCGTTCCCCGGATGTCCCGGAACTCCGGTATCTCAAGGCGGAAGAAACTCTGTACAAGTGTTGCGGACGCGTCAAGCGACCTGGTGAATTCATCCTCAAGTGCATTGCGTACTGCTGCACGTACCGTCAGCGCACCGCCGGTGAGAAGTACAAGGATCGTCGCTGCGTACCAGAGGGTAAGCCGCATGCGGATCGATGTCACTCTCATCTGCAGCACTCAGTCGTGTCAGGCTTCATATGGGAGTCGTCACGCAATATCACACTCACTCTGCAGCCGCCGAAGCTGCAAGCCGGTACCCTGCCCCTCTGATGGTCTCAAGCATAGGCTGTTCTCCTTCGCCATCGATCTTTTTGCGCACGCGCCCTATATAGACATCGATGACATTGCTGAACGGATCGTAGTTCTGATCCCAGGCATGCTCACTGATGTGCTCACGCGTCAGCACCTCACCCGCATGACGCATGAGAACCTCCAGTACGGCAAATTCCTTTGTTGTCAGCGTGATCTCCCGTGCGCCCCGCCCTGCAATGCGGGTCGCGGTATTGAGAGTAAGCTCACCAACCTGAAGCACCTGCGGCAGTGCATCAGCGGGTCGGCGCAGAAGCGCCCGCAGCCGTGCAACCAGCTCGCCGAGTGCGTACGGCTTGACCATGTAATCATCTGCACCACCGTCGAGGCCCGCGATACGATCGTCGATGGCGTCACGCGCAGTTGCCATCAGGATCCGCAAACCCGGCTCCCTCGCCCTCAGCATCCGGCAGACATCCAGCCCGTCGGTATCCGGCAACCCCAGATCAAGCACTACCGCGTCGTAGCGGTTGATCGCACAGCAGCTGATCGCCGATGCTCCATCAGCTGCGACGTCAACAGCAAAACCCGCGTTACGCAGAAACTGCGACGCGACGGCAGACATCATTGGGTCATCCTCAACGATCAGGAGGCGCATTCAGTGTCCGGTGTCCGGGCGGGTAATGCCTTTGTGTCAGGGGGGCCGCTGGCGCCAGGCACCACCGACTCTTATATGTCCGAATATAAGCTTCCAGAGGAGAACAAGGCCCAGCAGTATCCCCGCGGCAAAAAGCAATTTGCCAAGTTTCTGCTGATCATCCAGCAGGTAATTCGCACACAGTCGCTGCGGTGATGCCACGTAGAGCCAGCCTAGACGAATAGCAGTTGCTGCTGCCTCGATGAGAAACATACCACGTACCACAAAACCCGCGCGCGGCCAGCTCAGCGAAAACGGCAGCCCTGCAAGAAGCGCCACTGAAAAGAACTTGGCAAACTCCACCCCTGCACTCTCCACCGATGCATCCAATGCACTCGGCAGCATCCAGATTATGGATGTCACGGATACGAGAACAAGCCCGGTGATGCCACTCCTGTCCCACGGTGCCAGCCAGTCTGCTATGCGCACAGGAACCAGAGGGCGGAGAAGCCAGCCGCTTACCGCGAGGAGCGGAAGCTGAACCAGCATCTGCAATGTCATCGTTGACTGCAGACAGTGGCGCAGAGGCGGTGTCAGCAGAAAGAGCCAGAGCGCAACGCCGATCCAGCTGCGGCGCTTGCTCATGGTGTCCATCACGCGGTTCACAGCAGCCATCACCGCCGACACAAATAAACGTTCAACCGGCCAGCTGCGTGCGAAGCCACGCCACAGCTTCAGCCGGTGCGTCCCAGTCGAAAATGGATACCAGCCTGCCGGTTGGATCTACAACTGCGATAGCTGCGTTGTGCACATAGCCTCCGAAGCCATCCGGAATTGCAACCACGCCAAAGACATTCATCAGTGAATCCAGCGACTGCTGACTCAGCGGGCGTGCAGCAGTCCAGCCGGCACCCCGACTCCCGGAATGGTGAAGATACATTGCGAGTTCTTCCGGGCCATCGTTGGCGCGGTCGAAGCTGATACTCAGGAACTCAACTTTTCCGTCCCGTATCGGTGTTGCGAGAGTGTCCTGCAGGCGTGCGAACTCACGGCCGAGTTCGGCGCAATAGGTTGCACAGTTCGCATAAACGAAGTCGACAAGCAACCACTTGCCCCGCAGTTCACCCAGACTGACCGTATCGCCCGTTGCCGTTTCCAGCTCAACAGAAGGAATATCGCGCGGGCTCGCGCGCACACTGATACGCCGGGACGTTTCAGTGGTGAAGGCCTGAAAATTGTGAGTCACCGCGGCGAGGGTGAATACCCCCGCCGCGAGAATCAGAAGACTAGCCAGCAGTGTCCGGAGCAGTGACATGAGAAGCCTCCCTCCCTGATGGTGCCGACTTAAGGAGCCCTGCAATGATACGCGTTGCAAAGAACAGCATCGCCAGGATCACAAGCAGTGCACCGATCGATCCCATCTTGTCGGTCTGAGTCCATGTATCCAGATGTTCAGCCATACGGCGTGGTACACTCAGCCGGCCAGCGTCAAGGAACGCGAAAACGAAGATCAGGCCACCCACCACATACATGGGGAAGCCAACTCTGTCCAACCCGGAATTGGGAGGACCGTTCTCACGGCTGCCGACCACATGGTACATAAGAGCCAGCGCCATCGCCAGAACACCCAGTAACAGATAGAAATGGAAATGCCCTGGCACCCACTGCGTATTGTGCAGGACCAGGTTGTTACGCACAGTGCCATCGATAATCGCCGGCACAATGCCTGCCGCCCACCCGAACATCGACAACACCAGCAGTCGCGACGGCATCGTCCACCTGATGTTGGAGCGGTAAACGTTCGTCAGTGCTCCATACGCAGTCACGAGAAATACAGCGAACCCGGCGCCCCATGATACCAGCTGGCCCATGACGGTAAGCCATTGTGGCTGCGCAAAGTCCATCATCAGATGGTGTGGATACACGATGATAACAAACAGCGTGCTTGCGGCCCACGACCACAAAAACGGACGCGAAATGAGATACGGCTTGCCGGTGTAGCGTGGCAGCAGTTCATATACCGCGATCACACCCATGTAAATCGTGGCATTGATATACATGTGCCCGAACCAGTAGATCAGGTTCTTGGCAAGCAGTGCGTCCAGTTCAACGGATGGATAGAAGATGTTGATAAGGCTCATCACAAGCACGACTGCACCAGCCAGGATACCAGCGGAGTTCGCGATCAGTACACCGGTGCTTGCAACGACTGCCTTTGGATGGTTGGGATCAATCGTTCCACGGATAAGCCACCGCAGTCCGAGTGCTTTGCCGAGGTTCCCGTACACACGGATAATTCCGGCAGCGGCGTCCAGGTAGAAAAGAAGCGAACCAATGCCGATAAGCAGGTATCCCACCATGAACAACGCGGAGGTGCCTGCCGTCCAGAGCCCCATTCCTTTTACAGGGAGTGGATAGAGGAATGTCCAGAGTGCGCCGTAACCTCCGGCAAAGATGGAGATAACAACACACACAACCCCCACCATGAAAAGCACATAGTTGGCAACGAAAGCCCACAGATGCAGCTTCACATACTTGCGGAGGAAGAACCACATCACTGCCGTTGTTACAAGCGCCATAGCTCCCACCATACCTGCGCCGTGCATCGAGAGCAGCTGATAGAAGAAGTTCGGTCGGATGGTGATCCATTTCGCCTGCTCCATACGGAGCGACACACCGATGATCATCATCAACAGGAAGATCACTACTCCTGTGATGATGTAGAGATTGAACGCTGTGCGCGAGCCGCCGGTGAGGCGCTCGTCTTCCGGGTACATGGTAAGAGAGGCCATGATTACTCCGCTCCTGGTGCAACGACCGTGATAGTGGTCTTCATGGGAGCATGTCCGACACCGCAGAACTCGAGGCACTGGATCGTATATGTGCCCGGCTCATCGAAGGTGTGAACCAGAACGTTGGTGTAGCCAGGCATCGCCTGTGTCTGCGTCACGATGCGGCCGTCAGGTGTGTATACACCGAAACCGTGATTGACATCATTGCTCGTGACATGGAATTCAACCGGCGTTCCGGTCTGCATCGTCTTTGGTTCGATCTTCCACGCCCACATGAAGGCAACAACGTCCACTACCTGCCTGTTCCCCTCACTGCCACGCTGCGACGGTATGGGATACTTGTGGAGTGTGGCCCAGCTGCCACCGATATAACCCAGTACCAGCAGCCAGAAAAGTACCCGTCGGAATGCATAGGATGCATTTGTGGCCTTGCGGGTTTCGGCGTCGTCTGCCGGCTTGCCCGCGTTGTACAGCACGAAAAGAAAGCCCAGTGTTACCAGGCCTATACCGACCAGCGCTACGGTCCAGACGGCATCTTGGAGAGTCATGACACTCCTCTGCGGATTTGAGAATAAATCTGATTAGCTCCGGGTTTCGCGGAAGTCAAGCAGACGAAGCAACTGCACAGTCAACCGGTGCAATTGAACACCTTTGCAAGACTCAAAAAACGGGGTGTTCCATGGTATACGCCACTGAAACCGGAACCTGATACAACTGAACGTCAGCGACGCCGGCCACACAAACATTCTTACACATGGTCATTTCTTTATCAAGGAAAAACCCTTGATTATCCGGAGCGCGCCTGACACCTTTCCAGCTGTCCGGTGGGGAACCTCACTGCGCTATCCAAACCACTCAATCGCTGCATGACGTCGCCTGCTGCACCGCTAATCAAGGAAAGACAGCGCGAGCTGCTTGACGCAATCAAGCATCGCGGAAAGGCGACTGTCCCCGAGCTTGCGCTCGATCTGGATCTCAATGTGGAGACGGTGCGTGATCACATGCGCACCATGGAAGCCCACGGCATCGTCCGGCGCGACGGTACTGTACCGCCACTGGCTGGCCGCGGGCGCCCCGAAATCGTTTTCGTACTCACCCGCGAGGCCCAATCACTCTTCCCCGGACGGGAAGGCGAGATCCTCCGGGCACTGACCCGCTACCTCATCAGCCGCAGACACGGTGCCCTCCTGAGGGGCTTTTTCCGCGAGTACATGGCTGAGCGGCGGCAGGGTGGCAGAGACCGCGTTTCGGGCCTCAAGGGCGACGAACGCACCCGCGAGGTGATTTCCATCCTCGAAGAGATGGGATTCATGCCCGTTCTGGACGACGATGGTGCTACTTTGCGTCTCAGCCACTGCCCGATGCGCGGGATGGTGGACGCCACGGATTTGCCGTGCCGCGAGGAGGTCGCACTCCTCACGGAACTGCTCGGCATGCCGCTTAAGCGCGTGGCGCATATAAGAAACGGGGACATGGCATGTTCCTACCAACTGGAGTCCAAGTAGTGATCACCGAGTCCGAAGTCCGCTCGGCGCTGGCCGAGGTGCAGTACCCCGGAATGAGACGGGACATTGTATCGTTGGGGATGTTGAGGTCCGTCGCAGTTCGCGACGGCCGCGTTCATGTATCGCTCACCCTTTCAACGGAGCGCGAGGATGTGCCCGACCTGCTCAGGTCGGCTATTGTGGAGCGGCTGGCCAAAGCCGGTGCGGTCCGTACCGAAGTTCAGTTGCTTACGCCGGAGCGTCGCGCCGCCGACCGGAACCCCGACCCATGGCGCGATCAGGGACACCTCTCCAATTCGCGTTCTGTTATTGCCGTAGGTGCAGGCAAGGGTGGCGTCGGTAAGAGCACCGTCGCCGTAAATCTCGCACTGGCGCTCAGAGAAACCGGTGCCCGCGTTGGAATCCTTGACGCCGATATCTATGGCCCGTCGGTTCCTGTGCTGCTGGGTGTCGAAGACGGGGCGTCACGTACAAAGATGACCGCTGAAAAGCACATTATTCCTCTTGAAGCGCACGGCCTTTACGTGATCTCCTTTGGTTTCTTCATGGGAGCCGAATCGCCCGCTGTGTGGCGCGGCCCAATGGTGAGCAAAGCAGTAACGCAGTTCGTGAAGGGTGTCGCCTGGCCGGATCTGGATGTGTTGGTAGTTGATCTGCCACCAGGCACCGGTGACATACCACTTTCGCTTGCACAGGCAGTCATTGTGGACGGAGCAGTTGTGGTGACCACTCCGCAACGTCTCGCGACGCTTGAGGCGGCCAAGGCGGTGGACATGTTCCGCACGCTGAAGGTACCCGTGCTTGGTATCGTGGAGAACATGAGTCGCATGGTTTGCTCATCGTGCGGCAAGCACACGCATCCCTTCGGGCATGGTGGTGGCGAGCAGCTTGCAACGGCAGCCGGTGTACCGCTGCTGGGTGAGCTCCCGTTCGGCGAGGATATGGTCGAAGGTGGTGATACAGGGGCACCTGCAATGATAGCAGCGCCCAGGTCAGAGTTTGCCAAAGCCATGCGCGATGTCGCCAGCTCTGTCCGCTACGCACTCGAAAGTTCAAAGGCGAAGCAGGCAACAGCGTGACCGTCCCGGCAGGTGCCAGAACCAATGCTCCT
>CAZDMG010000027.1:0-9476 GCA_964506655.1 uncultured Gemmatimonadaceae bacterium | reverse complement strand
GTGTACCGGGGGAGCACTTCATTGCGGCTACCGTTTTTCTGGTAGTCGGATCAGTTGGGCTCTGGCACATTGCCCCGCAGCTCGCATCTGGTGCGTACCCAGCGTCATGGGTTGTCGGTATTACACATCTCTTTACGCTCGGATGGATTACAACATCCATCATGGGTGCGTTGTATCAGTTTCTCCCGGTGGCACTTGGTCAACCCATCACATCGCAGAAGCTGGCACACATAACGTTTCTGCTTCATGTCTCAGGCGTGACACTGATGGTCGCGGGGATCGGTACTCACAACGCAACCACCGTGACGCTGGGGCTTACGTTGCTCGGGGTTGCGATTGCCGTGTTCGTTGGTAATCTCGGCGTTACACTCAGGCGTGCAAAGAAGCGTGAGCTTACCTGGTGGGCGTTGTGTGGTGCTGCGGTGTTTCTTGTTGTGGCACTTGCAGCCGGGATAGCGCTTGCGATGCACCGCTTCACGGGATTCCTGGGGACTTCGCACGATCTTATCCTGCGTGTCCATCTGCACAGTGCGCTTTATGGCTGGGTGCTGCTTGTGATAGTCGGCGTTTCACACCGGTTGTTACCGATGTTCCTGCTGAGTCACGGCGGAGGCGATCGGTTCGGCTGGTGGGGGCTCGGTCTTATTGCATCCGGGACGCTGTTGCTGACGGTATTTCACAGAGTGCCGTATCTCGGGCGGGAGCTGCCGCTTGTGGTCATGGGTGCGGGGATGATTTCGTGGATTCTTCAGACGCGTGTTTTTTACAAGCACCGTCATAAGCCGAAGATAGATCCCGGGCTCAGGTTGAGTGCGATCGCGATTGCTGTATTTGCACTTGTACCGCTGGTGCTGCTGCGTTTTCTCTTTCCGGGTGTCAGCGCGACGTTCCGCACCGTGTATGCGGGTATTCTGATAACAGGGAGTGCGCTCTTTGTTTCGGCGCAGTATTACAAGATCGTTCCGTTCCTGATCTGGAACCGTTACTACGGCCCTCTGGCGGGAACACGACCGCTTCCAAAGGTTGCAGATCTTTATGCAGCGACAGAGGCGTTTATTGCAATTTCAGTACTGGCAGCGGGCGGGGCGCTGGTACTTGCAGGGGTTCTTACTGCAACAGCGAACGCGGTACGTGCGGGAGCAGCCGTACTTACTGCGGGCGCTCTGATCGAGGCCCATCAGTTATGGGAAGTGTCGCGGAGGCGGCCATGACAGACTCAGATATACCTTCGGAAGCCATCCTTCGCGATGCGCTTCGCACAGTGATCGATCCGGAGATCGGACTCGACATAGTAACGGTCGGGCTGGTTTACGATGTCGAGATGATTGATGGTGTGTGCCGTGTGACATTCACGCTCACCACACCCGGTTGTCCGATGGAAGAACATATTTCGCAGGGCATCGTACGCGCACTGTCGTATGTGGATGGTGTTGATGCCGTTGACCTAAACCTTGTCTGGGATCCACGCTGGCATCCCGGTATGCTTCAGGAGCAGTCATGGTAGACCCGGTAAACGAATCTTTTCCACTCGCACTGCAGGTTGTTGACCCGGCGCGCATAGTCGAAGCTGATGTGCGGGAAGATCTGAGGAACGGCAAGGAGCCGTTTGCACGCATCATGGCCGCACGCGATGAGGTTCCGGAATTCGGAGCTCTTATTGTACGGGCAACATTCGAACCTGCCCCGCTTTATCGCGTACTCGGCAAAGCCGGATGGGAGCATCATACGGAAGAGCTGGCTGCCGACGACTGGCGCGTCTGGTTCTACACACCGCTACAGGTAATTGACGTTCGCGAGATGGATCCACCGGAGCCTCTCGCCACAACATTGAATGCTGCGAACGCGCTGCCGGAGAACGGTGCGCTGGTGCAGCTCAATGCACGTGTACCGCAGTTCCTGCTCCCACGTCTTGAGGAGCAGGGTTTCACGTACAGCATTCGCGAAGTCTCGCCGGAGCGTGTGCATGTGCTTATCAGGCGCCAGCCGGCTGCGCCGACCTCCAACTAACCATCAATTAACCATTTTTCAGGAGAGCCTCGCTCATGTCTGAACCACGCACTCTCGATGTACGTGTTATTCCGCCCCGTGAGAAGCATCCGACGATCTTCAATACATTCAACGCTCTCAAACCCGGCGAGTCATTCATTCTTCTCAACGATCACGACCCGCGGCCGCTCCGCTATCAGTTCGAAGCAGAACATGCAGGTCAGTTCGGCTGGGAGTATCTCGAACAGGGTCCTGCTGCCTGGCGCGTAAAGATTTCCAGGACAGCGTGATGCGGACAGCGCTGAGTTCCGCTGCTGCACCGCGCGCATCGCTCGACGAACTCGTGGCTGCACTCGCACGTCACGGACTCGCTGCACTTGAACTGCGCAGTGGCGACGAGCACGGAGTCAGCCCGTCCACCCCAACGGAGGCTCTGGATAACGCTGCGCGCCGGCTTCTGGCCGCCGGTGTGGAAGTATCGGGTTTTCTGGATGAAAGCACAGAGCCTCCCCAGGGGATCACGCAACTCGTCAGGGCGCTGGACACGGTCTGGCTGCTCAGCAGTGCGCTGCCGCTGCCAAAACGCCTTGAACTCGCAGGGTGGGCCCGTGCCAACGACACACCCGTTGCAGTGGTGGTCGGTGGCGCAAATGCCGACGCAGAAGCGCAGGCAGTTCGCGACGCCGGCTTCGACATCGTCTGGCAGGCACACCCTGTGGAAGTGTCACTCGTTGAGATGAGTGAGAAAGTCATGCAGGCCAGTGGGGACAGCCTTTTGGGCGTACAACTCTGCGGTGGTGGTCCTGAGGGCACACTTCATGAAGGACGCGGCATCGGTACCGTGATGGCGCGGCTCGCAATCGCTGGTTTTTCCGGTTCGCTTACACTTACGCCAAGCGACCGGAAGTATCATGTTCTATGGGACACCTGGACCGGAAGACGCGGTGGCTGGGGATGCGGAAGTAAAGCATCGGCAGCGCCGGTCGAACAGTTGCAGCGTACCTGAGCTATACACGGAGACAACTTATGAACGATATCGTGGAACTTGACGTCCGCCCGGTCGAACCGAAGGACCGTTTCGAGCGTATCATGGGCGCGTATGACGCGCTGCCGCTGAACGCTGTACTCGATCTGACGGTCGATCACGATCCGAAGTGCATGTATTACACGCTGCGTGCTACACACGGCGAGGAAACATTCAGCTTCGATTACCTTGAAGACGGGCCAGAAGTCTGGCGTGTGCATGTTCAGCGACTCGCTGAAACGCCGCCGGAAGTGCTGACAGAATCAGCAGCCGCAAGCCAGTAACAACTCACCACAAGGTCCAGCACTCTGGCTGGACATGCAGCAGTAAACAGCTGCCGCACGCGGTGTCATGAAAACAAGAGAGGGGCCCTCTGGGGGCCCCTCTCTTTCGTTGCGCGAATCCTGTCTACTTGCCTGCCGGAACCAGTTTTATCTGTCCGCGGGCTTCCCGTGAGCGAAGCACCGGCATCAGCTCCTCCAGCGACAGCGGCGTAAACTCTCCGCTCAGGAAATCGCGGAGCTCCAGAACTGTGAGCCCCTTGGGAAGGAGCAGACCGAGTTCTGCATTGTACTCGTCGGGTATCTGGGGCACCGGCGCGCCACCCTGCCCACCAAAGCCACTAGCACCACCTCCACGGCCGCCCGGGCCCTGGTTGCCGGTGGGTGCAGGAACTTCGATCCGCAGTTGCGATGCCTCGCGTTCGGCTGCTGTTACAACTGGCTCCGCTGCTGCCACACCGCGCTGCATCGCCTGCAGCTGGTATGCCGCCTTCATCTCGTTAAGCAGTGCACCGGCACGCTGATCCAGAAGCGGAAGAAAAGCTGCGACACGCTTCGCACCAGCCGTTGTATCCGTCCACATAACTGCTGCCGATCTGAGCACCGCCTTCTCTATTGTTGTCTGATGCCGGATTGCATTGCGTGCTTCCGCGTAGGCACGTGTAAGCGTCGGGCCGTCCTTTGCGTCTGCCATGTAACCCAGCCCCTTGACGTGACTCTCGCCCATGCGTGCAAGGCCACGCCCCAGGTTCTCACTGGCAACACGCGCCGCCATTTCATCTGTCCCTGAACTGAGAGCAGCTCCGGCGCCGAGTGCAACTGCTGCGGCCCGCTTGTATTGAGTTGCATCCTGCTTGTCAGGTGTGTCCTCGCTCGAGTGATACCACATGTCCGGCCAGGTAATAAACATGACAGCAGGCACTCCATTGGCCATGTATGTAACGTGGTCGCTGGAACCGTAGTGCTTGTCGATCTTTATGTAGAATGCATCCTTGCTGCCGCGCGGCGACTCCACAGGCTGCGTGGGCGCATAACCGGAGAGCGAACGGCGGAACCGCACGCGCTCACGCGAAATATCCGCGATGTATTCCATCATGCTCTGCGCAATGTCATTGAGATACGACGGGAAAGTATCCGGTGTGCGCTGCAATACCCAGAAGCTCCTGCTCATTGCTACGCGCAGTCCTTCCATATCGAAGTTGAGCGTACCGATGATGGTCTTCCGTTTGTCAGGATTGGCCTGGAAAAAGGCGTTGGTACCCTGGATCTCCGGTACGAACATAAAGTTCACTGTGCGTTTGGGTGCCGGCAGTTTCCCTTCCTTGATCAGCTTTATCCATGCACGCCCAACCTCAAGAATGAGTGCGCACCCTGAGTTGTCGTCGTTTGCGCCCTGTTTGATGACTCCTTCGTACAGGTGACAGCTGATGGCGGTCTCCTGAGTCGTGCTTCCGTCGCCAGGGATCTGCGCCCAGACATATTCGGCCTTCATCGGGACCTGCTGTGTCTCAACGATAGACCTGATCGTGATCTTCTCACCCCGGGTAATGAGCGCTGACAGATTGCGCTGCACCTCCGGCGTTACGGCCCACGCAACTGTACCGGGCTGTGCGTTCACCGTTGTGCTGACGATCTGCGTCGGGTAGTCCACTGAACGCTGGTATCCGATAGCACTCACTGCGAGCACACCGATCGCACCACGCTGCGTGGCCTGCGCATATACAGCGCCCGGCGATCCGGACGACAGCACAAACTTCCCTTTTACATCGAGCCCTTCGAAGTCCTGGGCACGTCCCGCGCCCACGTCAACAAGCTCTGCCGTCACATCACCACTCGCATTGAGCGATGCAAGCGAAAGCGCGATGTCGTGGATATCGAAGATCTTGGTGAGTCTGGGTGTCGTCATCCACAACTCACCGCGTGTTGGCTGGTAGGCAGTGCCACCCTGCTGATACACAACGGTCTTGACATTGGAAAAGCCGTAGTCGCGTGCAAAGCGTTCTATAACCTGACTTTCGCGGAACGGGCCATTGTATTCCTCGGGTGGCCGGACCCGCTGATACGGCACCAGCTCAAGCAGATGGTGCATCGCCCTTTCGCCTGAGACTTCGTTGATAATGGAGGTCATCTGCTCCTGAGTGAGCAGCGTTCTGTCCTCGCGTTCCTGAGCGCCGAGTGGCGCAAGTGGTAGTGCCGGAGCAACCGCGAGCAGTGCAAGCAGCAGAGTGCCGGATTTTTTCATCTGTCGGATATGCGGTGAGTGGACTGGCTGGGAGAGGTCTCTCCCGCGAAACCGGTTTCGGAGGCTGGCCGGCGAAACCGACAACCTTTATATGATGCATGCCGGCACGTCATATGTACATCATCCGGGTCCGATGACCGGCAACCAACGCAAATATCTTGCGCACAGGCTGTTTGGATGTGACCCTTCCATGAAGCAGATCCCACCCACCCCTTTCTTCCTTCGCAGCACCCCCTTCCTCACCTCCGTTTACGTACCGGCAGCCCCCCCCCCCCGACCCTCCCTCCTGACCCTCCCTCTGACCCTCCCTCCTCAGCATCCCTGCATCTCTCCCTCCGTTCTTCCTCCTTGCAACACTCCTTCCCGTCAACCGGTCTTCACTGGGGTACAACATGAGCGTAGCGCAACTGGCGCGTCAGCGCTGGCGGCTTGCCGTCAGGCTGAGTCTGGTGGTATTCGTCGTATACTTTGGCTTTGTCCTGCTTATCGCCTTCGATAAGTCGCTGATGGGAACGCTGCTTGCCCCCGGACTGAGCGTAGGCATCCTGCTTGGCGCTCTCGTCATTGTTGTAACCTGGATCGTCACGTGGTACTACGTGCGCTGGGCAAACAGGCATTTCGATCCTCAGGTCCGTGCGCTCCGCAACAACTCGCACGGTGGTGACCGATGAGCGACTCCACTATGCATGGCGCGCCCAACACGATGGCGATCGTCTTTTTCCTGTTGTTTGTAGGGCTGACTCTGGCTATCACCTGGTGGGCCGCAAAGAAGACCCGCTCAACAGAAGAGTTTTACGCTGCCGGACGGACGATCAGTGGCCGCCAGAATGGTTTTGCGCTTGCCGGCGACTACATGAGCGCAGCCAGCTTTCTGGGTATTGCCGGACTGGTGGCAACTTCCGGTTTCGACGGCCTTATCTATTCCACAGGCTGGCTGGTGGGGTGGCCTGTGGTGCTGTTTCTGATTGCAGAACCACTGCGCAACCTCGGCCGCTATACGTTTACAGACGTAGTTGGCTACAGACTGCGTCAGACACCAGTCCGCATAGCGGCCGCACTTGGCTCACTTGCGGTCATTGTCCTCTATCTCATTGCGCAGATGGTAGGTGCTGGCAGCCTGATTCAGCTTCTTTTCGGTCTGTCGTATGAACTGGCTGTGGTAATTGTAGGAGTGGTAATGCTGATGTACGTGCTCTTCGGTGGAATGATCGCTACCACCTGGGTGCAGATAGTAAAAGCAGCACTGCTTCTCGGTGGTGCTGCACTGCTGGCCATTCTCGTACTTGCACGCTTTGGTTTCAACCCACTGACACTGTTCGCTGCGGCTGCGAGCGAATACGGCGATGGAGTACTGGCGCCCGGCAAACTGATCAGCTCGCAATGGGAAGCAGTCTCACTTGGACTTGCACTCATGTTCGGTACAGCAGGGCTGCCGCATATCCTCATGCGCTTCTACACCGTGCCAGATGCACCCGCTGCACGCCAATCGGTTTTCTGGGCCACCGGGCTCATCGGCTTCTTTTACCTCCTCACATTCGTGCTCGGATTTGGCGCAATGGTCATCGTCGGTCAGAGCGCGATCCTTGAAGTCGATAAGGGCGGAAACATGGCAGCTCCGCTCCTCGCAGAAGCGCTCGGCGGTACCGGATTATTCGGTTTCATTTCAGCAGTCGCCTTTGCTACGATTCTTGCGGTGGTAGCCGGCCTCACGTTGTCCGGCGCAGCAGCACTTTCACACGACCTATGGGTCAATGTGGTGCGTCGCGGTGAAGCTCCCCGCTCGGAGCAGCTTCGTGTTGCCCGGTTTTCCAGTATCCTTCTGGGAGGCATGGCTATCGTTCTTGGGCTCATTTTCAAGGGACAGAACGTCGCCTTCATGGTTGGGCTTGCGTTTGCGCTCGCAGCCAGTGGCAATTTCCCGGCTCTCGTCCTCTCTATCTTCTGGCGTGGCTTCACTACCGCCGGCGCCGTTACTGCTATCCTTACGGGAACTACTGCGGCTGCCGTTCTGATCTGGTTCTCCCCGACGATACAAGTGGACATCCTTCACCACAGCAGTGCTTTGTTTCCGCTGAAGAATCCTGCTATCATTTCTATGCCACTCGCGTTTACAGCAGCAGTTTTGGTTTCACTCATTCGCCCTGAGCCGGAAGCGGCTCGCGGTTATGAGGCCAAGGAACAGAGAATGATCCTGGGCGACTGAGAATATCCCCCTGTCCCATGACCGAGCCAGATAGCCCCTCTTCCCCGCCACTCAAACGACCTCCGCTCACTGAACTCCTGCGCGCAGCACAGGAGGGTGATGCGGATGCACAGGAGCAGGCTGCACTCGTTGTCTATGAAGAGTTACACCGGCTGGCGACCGGCTATCTGGGACGCGAACGCACTGATCACACCCTGCAGCCGACTGCCCTTGTCAACGAAGCATATCTGAGGCTTCTTGGCCAGAACGCACAGTGGCAGAACCGCGGTCACTTCTTTGCCATAGCAGCGCAGACCATGCGGCGCATACTTGTGGATCACGCACGGCGCAGCTCTGCCGGGCGCCGGGACCGCAAGGTTACCGTCTCGCTGGATGACTCTCCGGATGCCATACTTGCTGTCACTGCTGCTGTAGACACGGTAGATCGGGCGCAGGATGTGATAGACATCCACAATGCACTCACGGAGCTGGAGAAACTGGACCCGCGGCAGGCTCGTGTGGTGGAACTCAGATTCTTCGTGGGTCTTACAACAGACGATATTGCCGACGTACTGGGTGTGTCTCCGGCAACGGTCAACAGAGAGTGGTCATTTGCCAGGCGGTGGCTGCAGCACCGGCTCCATCCAGGATAAGCCGGGGGCAGCTTCGACTTCTGTTCTCCCCTGGTGCCAGCCGCTTTGCCCTTAAGAGCCGGGCGCACGCGGGGAGCCAGACGACGTTCTGATATCATCTGCTGAACTTATGCGCGTTCCTATTCAGCAGGGCCACAGATATCACCGCTAACCACCACTGCCACCGCGCAACCAATATGGGTGAACTATCACCGCAGGAATGGTCACAGCTCAAAGACTGCTGGGCGCACGCAGAAACACTCCCGGCGGCCGAACGCGAAGCATGGCTGATGACGCAGGACATTTCACCCGACGGTCGTGAGATGCTCCTGTCATTCATCCGGGCGGAGGACGACAACAGCTGGGTGGATCAGCCCGCACACGAGTTACTCGGGCTGGAGGTGGAAGATTCCCCGGTTGACTCAGCGCCATCAATGGTTGGGAGACGGCTTGGATCTTTCCGCGTGACCCGTTTGGTAGGGCGCGGCGGCATGGGTGCCGTGTATGAAGCCGAGCGTGCCGACGATACCTTCCGTCAACGTGTGGCAATCAAGACTGTATGGCGCGGTGCAGACAGCGAGGTACTGCTTCAGCGTTTCCGTTCCGAGCGGCAGATCCTGGCGGCTCTTCAACACCCCAATATCGCGCAACTGCTGGACGGCGGCACAACAGAGGAAGGCACTCCGTGGCTGGCCATGGAATACATCGAAGGTACCCCCATCGATGTCTGGTGTGACGAAAACACTCTGAACATCAATCAGCGCCTGGATGTGTTCCGACAGGTGTGCGCAGGTGTCAGCCATGCACACCAGCGGTTGGTTGTGCATCGCGACCTCAAGCCATCCAATATCCTTGTGAATTCCGATGGCACGGTGAAGCTGCTCGATTTCGGTGTGGCAAAGCTGCTGTCCCTTTCCGATACGGACGGTACACTGACAAGCGCCGGGCTGTTGCCGTTTACAGCTGCATACGCTGCACCGGAGCAGCTGGATGAACACGCTGTATCAACAGCGATTGATGTGTACGCGCTGGGCGGAGTGCTGACCCTTCTGCTTGCGGGTGCACCACCGCGTGATGTCCAGGGACTTTCAACAGCAGACCGGTTGGTGGCGGTACGTCAGGGAAAGCA
>CAZDMG010000026.1:0-26463 GCA_964506655.1 uncultured Gemmatimonadaceae bacterium | reverse complement strand
GTCGATGGAAAGGCGCGCCCTGGCAGCGATGTCTTCCGGTACAGTGATGTGATGCTGCAGATACAGCAGCGCATCCCTGACCTTGGAAAGCGTTGTGACCTTCATGAAAGTACACTGCGCGCGGCTGTTTGCAGGGATGAATGTCTTGTCGGGGTTCTCCTTCTCAAGACGGTGCAGGATCCCCACTTCCGTTGCCACAATAAAGGTATCGGTTTTCGACGTGCGTGGGTGTCTGATCATCCCTTCGGTGGAAAGGATATGCAGTCCTTCCTTGTCCACCGCGCCGGCTGATACCGCTTCCATTACCGGAGTCGAACAGCCGCATTCCGGATGAATGAGGAACTCGGCGCCAGGATGTTCAGCGCGTGTCTTTGCAATATGCTCCGGGTCGATCGCAGCGTGCACATGGCACTCACCCATCCACACATGGATGTTCCGTCGTCCTGAAACGCGACGCACATGCGCGCCAAGGAACATGTCCGGCAGGAACAGGATTTCCTGATCTGCCGGGATCTGATTGACGACATCGACTGCGTTCCCGGATGTGCAGCAGTAGTCGCACTCAGCTTTTACTTCGGCGGTGGTATTCACATATGCCACAACAACCGCACCCGGGTGTTCAGCTTTCCACCGCCTGAGTTGATCTGCATTTATGGTGGCAGCAAGCGAGCACCCTGCTGCCAGATCGGGCAACAGGACTGTTTTTTGCGGTGACAGAATTGCCGCAGTTTCAGCCATGAAGTGCACACCGCAAAAGACGATTACTTCTGCGTCGGTCTTTCCGGCTTCACGTGAAAGACCAAGCGAATCGCCGACGTAGTGTGCAACATCCTGGACTTCGGGGCGCTGATAGTTGTGCGCAAGGATTACCGCGTTGCGCTCCTTTGCCAGCGATAGAATCTCTTCGACGAGCGCCTGCTCGTTCTCTGTTACTGTAGCCGTCATGATTTCTCCGAATGCCTTACCATGTTATATGGCGCCCCTTCCACTCCCTGCGCCTGTCGGGAAAGTCGCTTCTGAAATGACCGCCCCGGGATTCCTTCCGCAGCAGTGCTGCTTCAGCCACCAACTGTGCAGTCTCAAGCAGGTTGCGCTCCTCGGTTGCACCTTCTGAAAGCCGCTCTCTGATCTGTGACAGATTTTCGAGACAGCTCCTCAGTCCTGGCGCTGTGCGTGCTATCCCTGCGTGTTCCCACATCTCCTGCCTTATCGCATCTGCAGCCACCTGCGCTGCACCGCGGTCTGTGAAGGCAGGTACTACCCACATTTCGTTTGCAGGTTCAGTGAAGTTATCCGGCGTATCGGCCAGATCCCTTGCAACGCGCTCTGCAAACACGAGCCCTTCGAGAAGAGAATTGGATGCAAGCCGGTTTGCACCGTGCACACCGGTACTCGCAACTTCACCTGCCGCGTAGAGCCTTGCAACACTGGAGCGCCCTGCAAGGTCTGTAACAATACCGCCCATCATATAGTGAGCAGCAGGTGTGACGGGAATCAGATCTGTTGCTGGATTGATTCCCCGTGCGCGACAGAGAAAGTCAATACCGGGGAACCGGGTTGCGAACCCAGCGCCGAGTTTGCGTGCATCAAGATAAACAGCACCATGCTCCTGCCGCTGACGGAATATCTCCCGCGCAACAACATCGCGCGGTGCAAGTTCTGCATCGGGGTGAACTGCGGTCATGAAACGCTGACCGAGCGGGTTGAGAAGTACAGCTCCCTCACCACGCACAGCTTCCGAAATAAGAGCAAGTGGGTTTTCAGGAGTATCGAGCGCGGTGGGATGGAACTGGACAAACTCCATGTCGGCGAGTCGCACACCGGCTCTGTGCGCAATGGCAAATCCGTCTCCGGTAGCGACTTCGGGGTTGGTGGTATAGCGAAAGATCTGGCCGCCGCCGCCGGTTGCAAGCACGGTAGCGTCGGCAAGGATCTCTACCGGCCTACCGGCAATGCTGCACCGCACTCCTGCGCACTGCGGCCCCGTTCCGTCGTCCACAATTATCAGGTCCAGTACGCGCGCTTTTTCTGTGACTCTAATGCGGGTGTTTTCGCGTACTTTCTGCACCAGAGCGCGCGCCACTTCAGCGCCAGTCTGATCGCCGTGCGCGTGCACAATCCGGTTCCGGGAGTGTGCGGCTTCCTTGCCGAGTTTGAGCTCGCCTTCAGGGTCGAGGTCGAACATGGCACCCGCTGCCTGGAGCTCCCTGACCCGGGTTGGCCCTTCCTCCACGAGTACCTGCACCGCTGCGGCGTCGCAAAGCGCAGCACCGGCGGCAAGCGTGTCCTGTCTGTGCAGTTCCGTGGAATCGCCCGCGCCAAGCGCCGCTGCAATTCCGCCCTGAGCGTAAGCCGTAGCCGAATCGAAGAGGGAGCGCTTGGTGAGCAAAGTGACTTCGCCATACTCCGCTGCGCGCCAGGCCGTGTGCAGCCCTGCAACGCCGCTTCCAACCACCAGAAATCTGGTGTGAACCCGTTTTAGCATCTGGGTCTGTGTCTTGTGTGTATGAGCCGGCCAGTACGCCGACGTAAAACGCGCATCGACTGTCAATATTTGGTCGAATCGGTCATTTTGACCGATTCTGACAGGAGAGTGCTGTTATTGGAATACGCGCCGCAGTGCTTATTTGCTCACCAGCTCTTTCTGCAGGCGATCGAGGAGCGCCGCACCCTGCGGACCCATGGCGCGCTCCATACGGGCGCTGAGTCTGGCCAGGAGGTCTATCCCTTCATTCGCACGGATTTCGCCGAGTGATGTGAGCAACGCGCGGCGTGAACGTCGGTCGAACGGGTCATCGACGCGCCGGACAAGCCCATCTGCCTCGAGACGGTCCACAATATTGGTTATGTATGAGGGTACGCATTTCTGGGCTTTAGCCAGGACTCTGAGTGGTACGGGCTCGCCTGCACGCAGGAGCCGGCGGAGGACTTCAAAGCGGGAACTTGTAAGCCCCAACGCTTTCAACTGGCTTTCCAGCTCTGCCTGGATCCTGTCAGCTACCTCCATGAACTGGGTGAGCGCGTGGCTCGGTCGACCCGGCTCACCCGACTCGAGCCAATTTCCGTCTGCCTGGTTTATTCGCGCCTGATTCATTCGCATACGATGGTGTCATATTGCGATCTTGTCAAATCGAATCGGCAGCACTGTTCATATCTGTGTTTTCGCATTAAGACTATCCGCGCATGCGTCGTACCCTTGCTCTCATAGGCATCCTGTTTGGTGTTCACGTCGTCCTGCTGTTTGTGCGGCCGCCGTGGGGGTCGCTGGCAGACTCCGGGGCTTGGCGGTCGTCGGGAACCGGGCCGCGCGTCGGCATTGTGTTCGATGTGGGCGGTCGGGGCGACAAGTCGTTCAATGACGGGGCCTGGCGGGGCGCAGAACGGGCCGCCAGAGAGCTTGGAGCGCGCGTCCGGTACATTGAGCCTGGTGAGCCCTCAGATCGCGAGGCAGGGCTTAGGCTGCTTGCCTCCGAAGGGCTGGATCTGGTGATCGGCGTCGGGTTCGTGTTCAGCGACGATATCACGGCACTCGCGCGCGAGTATCCTGGACAGAGTTTTGCGGACATCGATTTCACCGTGCCCATGGACTCGCTTGGAAGTCCTCTGCCGATCCCCAATAACCTGCTGGCGCTGAGATTCCGCGACGAGGAAGGCGCGTTTCTGGTGGGTGCACTGGCCGCGCTGAGCGGTGGTTCGGAAAAGATCGGCTTTATCGGTGGGATGGATATTCCGCTCATCCATCGGTTCGAGGCCGGGTATCGTGCGGGCGTGCAGTATGTCTGCAGCGGCTGCGAAGTAATCGCGCAGTACGCCGGTGTCACCCCCGATGCATTTCGTAATCCGGGACGCGGCAAGGAACTTGCCCTCAGTCAGTATCAGCAGGGAGTGAACGTGATTTTTCATGCGGCTGGCGCGACCGGGCTCGGAGTCTTCGAAGCAGCGCGTGCGGCCGACCGACTCGCTATCGGCGTCGATGCAGATCAGTACAACGAAGCGCCCGGTCATATTCTCACATCGATGATCAAGGGTATCGATGAAGCGGTGTTCCAGGCTATTGAAGCAGTCGCCAACAGGAACTTCACAGGCGGAGTAAGACAGCTGGGACTGGCTGAACATGGTGTCGGTTTTGTTTACGATGACAACAACCGTGCACTCATCGCCGACAGTGTGAAATCGCGGATCGATGCACTGTCTTCGCAGATAATTGCAGGTCGCATCCGGGTGCCGGCAACGCGATGAAGAGAGAGCGATCACGGACATCACACATGCGGCAGGCACGCAGACATCAAGCTGGAGCCGGCGACCTGGCGCTGCAGCCGGACCGTATTGCGATCCTTATGAACGGGATCAACAAAGCATTCGATACCGTAGCTGCCAATATCGATGTCTCACTTGAGCTTCCTGTGGGCGGGATCCACGCACTGACAGGTGAGAACGGCGCAGGGAAGAGCACACTGATGCACATCCTTGCGGGTATCCTCGTGCCTGACTCGGGAACCGTGCGTGTATTCGGCCGCAACGCAACCGACTGGGACAGTGAGGCTGCGATCCGTGCCGGAATCGGCATGGTGCACCAGCACTTCATGCTGATCCCGGCACTTACCGCTGCGGAAAACATCATCGCAGGGCGCGAACCGACACGTGGTGCGATGATCGATATGGACAGCGCCGTTGCCGCGATAGCTGAACTGAGTGAAGCAACCGGGCTTGCAGTGGATCCATACGCTGTCGTATCGGAGATGACCGTAGGTGAAGCACAACGGGTGGAGACCCTCAAGGCGCTTTACCGTGGCGCGCGCATCCTGATACTGGACGAACCCACCGCAGTGCTTACACCTGGTGAGATTGATGGACTCTGGCAGGTACTGTGCACATTCCGCGACAAGGGGAACACCGTCGTTCTCATCACGCACAAGCTCGACGAAGTCTTTGCGGTTGCTGATACCATAACTGTTATGCGCGGCGGACGGACGGTATCGCACTCCGCGACGTCATCGACTACCCCGGATGAGGTCGCAAGTGAGATGATGGGGCGCGAAGCCGTTGCGCCGGTAAAGCACCAATCGCAGACTTTTGCAGACAACTTCGCCATGTCGCTCCGCGTTGAAGGACTTACAGTCCTCAACGATCGCGGCACTGTGGCCGTCAACAACCTCACCTTCGGGATCGGGCCCGGCGAGATACTGGGTATTGCCGGCGTCGAAGGGAACGGACAGCAGGAGCTGATTGAAGCGATCGTCGGTGGCAGGCGCATTACCGACGGGCGGATTTCACTCCGCGAACATGCGTTGACCGATATGAGTATCGGAGAGCGTTCGCGAGCGGGGCTGGCGCACATCCCTTCGAACCGTCAAAGTCGTGGTCTCATTTCTGAATACACGGTAGCTGAGAATCTTATACTGGGGCAGCAGCGGAAATACCGCGGTATCACGGGTACACTCGATCGCGACCGGATTGCGCGCGAGGCCGCGGCGCTGATCAGGAGCTTTGATATCCGGCCCACAGCGCAGGGCGCTGAACTCCGGACGCTTTCCGGAGGCAATCAACAGAAGGTGATCATCGCGCGTGAGATGGGTCGCGAATTTCATGTCCTTGTTGCATCGCACCCGACACGGGGTGTTGATCTGGGAGCTGTTGAATTTATCCATGCCGAGATCCTTGAAGCGCGGCGGGCAGGAAGGGCCATACTCCTTGTAAGCACTGACCTCAGCGAAATCCTGTCGCTATCCGACAGAATCGCGGTGATGTACCGCGGTGCGTTCGTTATGGAGCGCGATGCGCACGGCTGTGATATCGAAACGCTTGGACTCTACATGACCGGAGCGGCGCATTGATGTCACATCGACGCAGGGAACCCACGGCAGCAGAGACTCCGACTGCCCGGCCGCCTGTCCGTTTTGACGAGGGCGCAGTAAGTACGCTGTTACCCGCAGTGATAGCACTGCTTGTCGCGCTCGTCATCGGAGACCTATTGATCATTGCATATGGTGAGTCGCCGGTGCGCGTGTATGCCTTGCTGCTCGAAGGCACATGGGGGAACTGGTACGGCTTCGGGCAGGTGCTTTTCAAGGCTACAACACTTACGTGCACGGGGCTCGCTTTTGCACTTGCCGCACGTGCAGGCCTTTTCAATATCGGCGCTGAAGGTCAGCTCGCAGCCGGTGGCTTTGCTGCTGCAATCACCGGGTTGATGCTGCCGCCGGAAGTTCCGGGAGTGGTAGCAGTCGTGTTGTGTATCGCGGCTGCGATGGCAGGCGGTGCTCTTGTTGGTGCCACCGCCGGCATATTGCGGGCCCGATTTGGCGCGAGTGAAGTGATCGTTACGATTATGCTCAACTTCATTGTTGCAGCGCTCCTCAATTACCTGCTGGTAGCACACTTCGCAGTCCCGGAGACAATCCATACACCAGCCATTGTAAACGGACTCATCCCCACGCTGTCCGGGTTGATACCTGTGTTCCACGGCTCGGCGGTAAACTGGAGCACCGTCCTGGTCATAGTGGCTGCGTTCCTGACGTGGTGGTATCTGTTCCGCAGTGTGGACGGTTATGAAATGCGCGCCACAGGGCTCCAACCGGAAGCCGCGCGTTATGGCGGAATCCGTGTGCATCGCGTCATGGTTATTGCCATGCTGATCTCCGGCGCTCTGGCGGCACTTGGCGGTGTGAATTATGTGCTTGGCTACCGGGGATATTATGAAGACGGCTTCGCCATCGGCTCCGGATTCCTGGGGATCGCAGTGGCGCTTACAGGGCGAAATCACCCGATCGGTATCCTTCTTGCCGCCCTTTTCTTTGCAACGCTGTCGCAGGGCGGACTTGCCGTGAATGCGCTGGTGCCAAAGCAGCTGATGGACATTCTACAGGCAGTTGTGATTCTCGTTGTGGCAGCCGCATCGCCTGAGATCCAGCGGCAGTTGCGCAAAGCCGCACAGATGCGCGCATTCTATCCCCAGAGCAGCGCCCGTGGCTCAGTCTGAGTCTGCGGCTGGCAGTCGTAGCGATCGGTCGCGTGGAGGCGAACGCAGGTGATAGCGCTCCTCTTCCTGGTGCAGACATTCCGGATTGCGATTCCGTATCTGCTCGCAGCAGCGGGTGGAGTCATGAGCGAACGTGTCGGAGTTATAGCGCTTTATCTCGAAGGGCTCCTTCTGGCTGGAGCTTTCGGTGCGGCCATGGGCGCGCACTATTCCGGGAGCGCGTGGGTCGGGCTCATCGGTGCCGTTTTGCTGGGTCAATTACTTATGGCGTTGCTTGCAGTCGCGGTACTGCGTTTCCGTGCAGATCAGGTGATTGCAGGTATCGCAATCAACCTGCTGGCGGTTGGTGTAACGCGATTCTTCTTACAGCTCCTTACTGGCAGTGCCTCGAACTCGCCGCGTGTGGCAGGTTTTGGCAGCACCCGCATTTTCGGTTCGGCTGTCATAAGCCCGGGCGATCCGGTGGTGTGGATCGGTGTGCTATCGCTCCCCTTCCTCTTGTGGCTGCTCTATCGCACGCCCTTTGGCTTGCGTGCCCGGGTGACAGGTGAAAGCCCGGAGGTCGCGATTTCACTGGGGATCCGGGCGAAGACGATCCGGATGCAGGGGCTTATGATAGCTGCACTCCTGACCTCGCTCGGCGGGGCCTACCTGGCACTCGACCAGCACCAGTTCACGGACGGAATGAGCGCCGGACGCGGCTTTATTGCCCTTGCGGCAGTTATCTTTGGTCGCTGGCAGCCTGTGCGGGTGGCGCTTGTATGCGTTTTCTTTGCGGCCGCCGAGGCACTTCAGATCCAGCTTCAGGGAACGCAGCTGATGCCAAGCCAATTCATCGAATCCATACCCTATGTTCTTACAATCCTCGCCCTCGCAGGTGCTGCCGGTAAGTACAAACCGCCCGCATCGCTCGGCAAGAGCATGTAGATGAACAGACCCAGCCGCCTCAGCAATGAGTGAGGGGCCGATGAATCAGCCGGCAGAAGGTGAAGGAACAGGAGAATACCCGGTAGACAGCCGCGGAGCCTTCGGTAAGCTTGTCGTACTGATGATTACGGCATTCGTTGACATGCTCGGCATGTTGATGGTTCTGCCGTTGCTTCCGTTCTACGCCGAATCTATGGGCGCAGGCGGTATGGAAGTGGGTATCCTTGTCGCGAGTTTCAGTGTAGCGCAGCTGTTGAGCGCGCCGATCTGGGGTCGGTTCAGCGACAAGTATGGCCGTCGTCCGGCACTGATGATCGGGCTCGGTGCGAGTCTGGTTGCGTATGTGATATTTGCGTACGCGGACTCCATCTGGATGCTGCTCGCGTCGCGCGTTGTGCAGGGCGCAGGCGGTGGCACAGTGAGTGTGATTCAGGCCTATGTTGCCGATGCAACCAGGCCGCAGGACCGGGCCAAGTCACTCGGGTGGCTGAGTGCCGCCACCAATGCAGGCGTTGCAATCGGCCCTGTGATCGGGAGCTGGGCGAGCGTAATCAGCATGCAGGCACCCGGCCTCGTGGCAGCAGGTTTCTGCGCCGTCAACATGTTGTTTGCATGGCGCTATCTGGCAGAGATACGTGCGCCCGGACGGACTGACACGCGAAAAATCGAACCGACCAGTTCGCGCCAGGCAGTACTCCAGGTACTCACCAAACCGCACGAACCCCGCTCACAGCTGATTCTTATCTACTCGATTGCCATAGGTGCATTTCAGGGTACAACCGCAATTCTTGCGCTGCTCCTTGCCTGGCGGTTCGGGGTTACCAAAGAGACGATCGGTTACTTCTTCATGTACATCGGTGTGCTGTCTGTGGTAACGCGAGCGGTAATACTTGGGCCCATGGTAGACCGGTTTGGCGAAACAAGGCTGTCGCGTCATGGGCTTGTGTTGCTTTCACTCGGGTTGCTTGGACTCGGATTGTCGCAGGACTACGTGACTCTGGCCATTTCTGTAGGGCTGATTCCGCTTGGCACTGCCTTCACTTTCCCATGTGTGACAGCGCTGCTTTCGCGTGTCATCCCGAGTGCTGAACGAGGGCTTTACATGGGTGTGCAGCAGACATATGGAGGCATCTCCAGAGTGGCGTTTCCGATTATATTCGGTTTCGCATTCGACAACATGGGCAAACCGAGTCCTTTCATCATCAGTGCAGTCATGGTAATGGGTACCCTGCTTCTTGGTCGCGATCTGGACACGCGCCAGCAGAAAAGGCGCACCGGTTCCAGCGGCTGAAAACCCTCAACAGGAGAGAACATTGTGAGTCGTCGTGAACGGTTGATTTCGCTGCTCGCTGAACGGGCGTATCGCGAGGGGGATTTCGTGTTGTCGTCGGGTGCACGGAGTACTTTTTACCTGGATGCCAAGCAGGTCACCTATGATCCTGAAGGTGCACGACTGGTCGGCGAAAGCGTCGCTGAATTGTGCAAAAGTCGTGGGATAACAGCAGTTGGCGGCATGACGATGGGTGCCGACGCCATTGTGGCCGGTACTGTGTATGCCGCAGGTCTTCAGGGCTTGCCGATGTCCGGCTTCATTGTGCGCAAGGAATCGAAGCAGCATGGACTTCAGAAGTCCATTGAGGGGATAAACCCGCAAGGGCAGAAGACAGTGATCGTGGATGACGTGATCACGACAGCCGGGTCATCGATCAAGGCAGTTGAAAAGGCGCGTGAGGCCGGCGCCGATGTTGTGCTTGTGGTCGGAGTAGTAGACCGGGAGCAGGGCGGTGGCGCGAATGTGGCAGCACTCGGCATCGAGTTCGTGCCGTTGGCGACGCTTACAGAGATCCGCAACGCACGGAGCTGACGGCGCGGCTGAAGTACGGCAGCATTGAATTGCAAAACATGCGCGACCGGTATTCATCCGGTCGCGCATGTCGCATTGGGTTGCATCAGGTTGCATTGGTCAATGGGTTGCTTGCGTCAGGGCTTGCCCAGTATTCCCCACCCGGACGGGCGATCGACTGCGCCGATAATGTAGACGCGTTCTCCAACGTGCGCTTTGAGCTCATCGGGGAGTTGCACGATAGGGCGCCGCTCGCCATTGGCAAGCCTCAGTGAGTAACTGCCGTTATCGAGTTCCAGAACGCCATCGGTAACGGCATTCCCATCCGAGGTACGGACGACAAAGTCGGCAACGACGAAACGGCGGGCACCATTCGGTGCAGCCATCAGATCGAGTTCGTTGGTCAGTGCGCCGCGCACAGTGACTTCTGCCCCAACGGCCCGCCTGAGGAGCGTGAGTGCAGGACCACCAAGCGCGACGACACCAGTTGGGCCATCGAGAATTGCCGCTGTGTTTGGTTCGCTGCCGACGATTCGTACTATTCCTCGCGCAGTGTCGCCTGTTACAGCCACAGCGGTTTTTTGGCCGGCAGCGCCCGCGGCAGCAGTGTCATCGGAGTTGACATCAACATCCAGGGCAGCCTCAGCGTTCCCGTCTGCTGCTGTATCGGCATCAACGTCAGCAGCGACGGCGGCAGTGTCTACGTCGCTTGCACTATCCCGACCGCGTTCCGATGTGCACGCAACGGAAGCAGCAAGAAGCAACGTGCAGAACAAAAAAGGAATGTGCGGTGACCTTGTCATGGCAGTACTCACTTAAGTCTGAGAATTGCAAGTCGGATACTGGAGTTAAGTACACCGCCCGATGAGGAACGTACCCGGAGGGTCAGCGGGCCAGGATTCCCTCCGCTGACTTCGTAGTAAGCGTGCGCGCCACTGCGTACCGTGATGACGTTGGCCTGGAAGGTGCCGAATGGTACCTGGACAGGCTGGATGGGGAATGGGGTCGACCACGTGCCACGCCATGTCGGTGAAGCATTCAGCCCGGCATAGATGCTCCTCAGGTTCCATGTCTGGAACTGCGGATCGGGGTTGGTTTTCGGCATATCCGGATAGTCGTCGGCGTAGAGGGTGAGCCCCCAGTTGACGATTATCTCATCGATCCCCTTTCCTGACTTGTCCTGCAGGTTCGTAACACCGACGTTGGTGGCGTTATTGAATGCAGTAAGGAACGAAGCTTCTGTGGTTGCGTAGCGGTCCAGGATGTAGCGCAGAAGCGACCAGGTCGTGTTGTAGAATACACTCCCGGTTTGCCCCTCCGCCTGTCCGTATGGAGAGTATTCCCATGGCTGCAAGAGCTTCGGCCTGATCTCGTTGAACTGCCGTCGCATGCCGTATGTGGGGCGATGAAGCGGGTCTACACTGTTGCAGGTTGCGTCTGCCGGATGGAAATCGCAGTACAGGCCGTTTGCCTCCGGCCCGCTCCAACCTGCGTTCCCCTTCCATGCAGTCTGGTGGACAATCGGACGCACCCACATCTCTTCGGCCATGCGCGCGCTCCCCTCTTCAAGCCAGCTTTCTTCGAACGCAGAAGCGTTGTTGGCCATGCGCGCAGAGTGCGATGCAATATGCTTCACTTCGTGGATGACAGTACGGCCCATGAAGTAAAACCAGCCATCGGGATAGCTGGAGCTGTTTATGTTGGAGCCCGCATTGACCGGCACAGTGGCGTAGAAGACCTGATTGGCATTACTGCCGGCGTACTGACTTACAGGATATTGATCGCAGGAAGTTACATATGCGGCCACACCGCTGATTGCATTGATCTTCTGAGAAAAGACCATGTGAAGCCTGCCATCACCATCCGTCTCGGCGTCGCGCAGCAGTGGGTCGCCAAAGTTGTCTTTGATAACGTCGTACTGTTCGTTGTCGAAGATTTCACCGATACGCTGGTAATAATCCGCGAGGTCTGAATTGTCAGCCGACTGGAGTGTATTAGCTTCGTCCTCCCAGATGATTGCCTTGCTGCCGACGTAGATTGCCTTTGATCTTGCGGCTGGTCCGGGAGTCGAACAGCCGAAGGAGAACCCGATAAAGAAGGATCTCATGTCACCGGGTTGTGGCAGATCGCTCCTCGCATCGCCACTGACGCTGGTGCTACGCCTGCTGTTTTGCGGTCGGGGGGCGCCCATGGTCCGGTACATCTCGCGTTCATGCTCGAGGTGGGCCATGTGTACGCGTTCACTCCGGCTGTCCTCATCTGAAGCCGCGAAAATATCAGAGCTTTGCAGGAACGGCGACGGCGTGCCATCTACCATCCTGACTGACTCAGTGCCGAGCGCGCGTCCGGTTACACGCAGAGCGATCGTTGAATTGAGGTCGATAGCTGTGTTGGCGACCATCACCAGCAAGCGCGCATCCGATGGCAGAGGTGAGATACCCACACAATCTGCATCGCTTGAGGAGAGTACGACGGGCTCACCAACCGTCAGCCCCCGTTGGGGTGTGGAGACAGCCGCCGAAACGACATTGCTCTGCTGTGACCCCCGGGTTACGCGGACATCTGCATCACCACCCGGGATGCATGGCACGATTACCGTGAGCGATGTCGGGCTCGCCTCCTCGATGCGTGCAGTCTCGCCTCCAATAGTCACCGAGTTGCCCGTTATCTGCGGGTCGAAGTTGCGTCCCGTAATCACTGCCGGCATGGTCGCCTGAAGTGCCGGCACAGAGATGATCTCGGGGTCCGGGAACGGTATAACGGTGAGGTCGACAGTACCTGAACGTCCCTCGCTTCTGGCAGTTATTGTCGCACTGCCGGCAGACAGCGCGGTTACTGTTCCAGTTGTGCTCACAACTGCAACTGAAGTATTGCCTGAAGACCAGATAATTGGTCTGCCGCTCAGAGTGTTTCCACGACTGTCCCTGAGCGTAACGACCAGGGCGAGCTGTTCGGAGATGATAAGCGTCTGCGAGGAAGCAGTGATTTCCACCGATGCAACCGGAGGCGGAGCGATCGTGAGATTTACAGACCCGGTTTTTGTTTCGGAAGTTGCGGTAATGCGGACTGAGCCCGCATTCACGGCGGTGACAAGACCCTGTGCAGAAACTGTTGCCAGGCTTGCATTTGATGTGCTCCAGGCAACTTCGCGGCCGCTAAGCTGTTTGCCGGATGCATCACTGAGAGTTACCTGGAGTTGCACGGTACCACCGGCGACGAGGCTTGTGGATGCCGCCGAAACTGTAACGGTTTCAACAGCGGCTGTCTTTGTAGGGCCATCTCCCCCACATGCTGCGAACAGGAAGATGACGGCGGCCAGGAAAGCAGTGCGGGAGGCGGCAGCGGCCAGGGGTGCTAAAGCAAATTTATCAGAGTGTCTCATCCGGTCATTTCCGCATTAGAGTGGAGGTCGGAGGGGGAGGGGGGAGGTTGCAAAATGGGGAAAACTTCGGTGGGGCAGAAATCGCCTGCAAACTGCCACCTTCCAATCCTCGGCCTCAGGCAGCCTGGAGTCAAGCCCGGAGATTATGCAGCGGCGCTTTACGATCGGCCGTCGGTTGTAATCACTTTGTAATCATTCTGAAATCGGCAGCAGCAGTGAGCGGTGAGGATTAAGCAGTGACTACCAGCGCGCCCACGGCCACCAACGCACCGCAACTGTTATGTCTTTGCCGGTCAATCGCAAATTGGGAAGCGCGAGCCCGTCGCCATCGAAGCGCCATCCTTCCAGGCTGGCTCTGGAACGCTCTATGCCGATATCTGCTGCGAGGTTGTACTTCAACTCAATTTGTGCACCCGCACTCAGGGCGGAGACAGTGCCGCGGCCGCGTGCGTGTACCGGACTGGCAATGCTGTTTACCGCTATTTCACCGCTGAAGCTGGCTGCACCAAAGGACCCACCGACCCACGGACGGAACCAATATCTGCTGCTGAATGGCAGATAGCGGATTGTGGCTTCAAGCTTTGGCAAACTGTAATCACGGAAGGCAAGCGATGAGTTCTGATTGACAGCGATACTCACCTGATCCGATGCTGCACCGGACAGAAGTCCCGTGCGCACGCCGACCGTCCAGTGCTTGTCAAATTCAAACACCGATTCCAGACGGGCTGTAGTCGCTTTCCCGGAAACACTGGAAGTGCCAATGGACATCTCCGAGGCGGCATACCCAACAGCGATACCGAAAGCCAGTCCTCTCGGATCCGTAAAATCTGCGGGCGTATTGAATCGTGGATCCACCTTCCCTTCCCCGATTGCAGAACGCTCGTACAGCAGAATCTCGAATTTATGATTACTTCCGCCGGTAACTGTTGCTTCGTAGCGTTGAATCGCGGCATATCCTGCGCGGCGCGCAAAGACCACAGCACGCCCATCCGGAACCCTGTCAAAGCGGAAAGCACCGTTTTCATCGGTAAACACTGTCCGTGTCGCGGCACGGGTGGAAAGCGTTACCTGGGCAGTCGCAATGGGCCTTAGCAACCCATCCCGGACGATCCCGGAAATGGCGCCCGTGTGCTGAGCTGAAACGGCGATAGGTGCGATCACAGCCAACAGCGCGACCAAGGCAAGTACACCCGGAGACGCAAGAAGAGTCTCTATGGCCCTGGCTGGCCGGCCGGAAAAAAAGGACATGATTTTCACCTGTGCACAGTTGCGCGCCGGCACCACAGAGTCAAGAATTCAGATCTTACCAACACCCGAGAAATCCATGACATCCACCCGACGCGATTTCCTGCAGCATGCTGCCCTCGGAACAATTGCACTTACTGGCTCACCCGCACTGCTCCATGCTGATTCACACCGCACGGGCAGCACACCGTCACTGAACCTCAATACAACCTCCCCGCTTGCAGAGCTTATCAATGCATACCAGGCAGGGCGTCGGCCGCCGGGTGAATGGGACCTTTCATGGAGAGAGCGGATCAAGGGCGCACACCGGATCGTTTTCGATACACCCGATCTGGATGAAGGATCGGGCGTTTACAGGGCGTCAATGTTCGGTGGCAGTTACAAAGATGTGCTTGGTATCAGTGACGACGATATTTCAGTTGTACTCGTACTCCGTCACGCCGCTATTCCTCTGATCATGTCGCATGAGTTCTGGGCGGAATACAATCTGGGGTCGAAAACCAAAATGAAGAACCCGATGACCGGCAAATCGACGCACCGCAACCCTGTCCTGATGGATGTGGAGACCGACGGACTGCCGCCGGAGTTTGCGCAGCTTTCACTGGACAAGTTCATTCAGAGGGGTGGTATCGTACTGGCGTGCAATCAGGCTTTCGGACAGATGGTGGCAACGGTACGGAAGAAGCACAAAATCAGTGGCCCTGAAGCACGGGAGCGAGCGCTCGCTGGCGTTGTTCCGGGAGTTGTGTTGCTCCCGACCGGAATCGTCGCCGTACAACTGGCCGAAGAGAGCGGCTGCCACTACCAGCGCGGTTCGTAAACAGCCTTGTTGCAGTGCTCACGCTGAATTGGAAGAGGCACGTATGAGCAGGATTTTATCATACGTGCCTCTTTCGTTCGGTGACCAGCGGGTTGCGATTGATTGCGAGTTCTTACACGAGTTGTTGCACGAGTTGCTACGAGGCCCTTCGCGCGCCCGGTTCAGAACTGATCACAGCGCGCGCGATATCCACCATTGGTACTGAACGGTCCTGGCTGGATCGTTGCATTATGCGGTAGGCCTCCTGTTCACTGCTTCCGGTGCGCCGCATCAGGATCCCCTTGGCGCGTTCAACGAGTTTGCGTGCTTCGAGCTGTTCCTTTGCGTCGGCTGCCTCTTTGCGCGCCGAAAGGAGCTCCTGTGCACGCGAGACAGCGAGCTTGATGCTCGCATCGAGTGTGGCGGGTGGCGCCGGCTTCGCAAGGAGCGCAACAGCTCCACTCTTGATGAGATCGTTGCGCGACGGCTGAAGGGCGAGATCGCCTGTAATGAGAAGAACACCGGTACCCGGTGCTGCAGCCACGATCGCTTCGGCAGCATCAATACCGCTTGAATCCGGCAGATGCACATCCAGAAGGACAGCATCAGGGATCAGTTGGCTGGCACTCTGGATTGCCTCGGCACCGGAACCGACCTGTGCGACCACCATGTACCCAAGCGTGCCGAGTACATCAGCCAGCATGCTGCGTTCCAACTGGTCGTCCTCAGCCACCAGGACGCGAATTATTGCTGTATCAGACATAGACCTTCGTAAGTCAAATCTTACCGGACTGGCGCATCGCATCAATCAAATCCGCTGCGCGCAACGGCTTGTTCAGAAAGAAGTCGGCATCGGCATCGATGCCGCCTCCCACTTCAAATCCTGCTCCACTGATCAGACCAACCCGTATTTCGGGCTGCGTCTGGCGTGCCACGTGGACCAGGTCACTCCCAGTTCCGTCCGGGAGCAGTACGTCGGACAACATAACATCATACTTCACAGACGAACGCAGCGAGGTACATGCTTCCGTAAAGCTACCAACTGCGTCAACTTCGAGGCCCTTCATAATGAGAATCTTAGCAAGAAGACTCCTCCCTTCATCGTGATCCTCAACGATCAGTACGCGTTTCGAGGCTATAGTGTTCTGCTGCGGCGTGCCACTTGTGCTGCTGGCACTAACCGCGCCACTAACGCTCGTAACCTCGCCCGGTTCCTGAAAAGCCCCCGACGATACTGCACCCCGGGGAACCATCCGGGCCACCATCTGCGTCGCCGATGTCAGGATTTCTGACAGCCGCAGCGCATACTTCTTCACGGCATCTGCATCCTCGGCGTTCTGCTCCAGCAACCACGAAAGTTGGACCAACGGGTTGAGGATGTTATTGAGAGCATGAACGATGCTGCGCAAGTCGTTATGATGGCGTGAGCCGATCTGTTGAGACCTCACCACCAGGATGGCAATGACGTTCTGATCATTATCAAGTATCGGCACGGCGCTCAGGTATTCCGGCAGCAAATTATTTCCGGAAGCAGAGACCAGTTCATGACAGACAGATTCGCCAGCCAGAGCGCGTACCGGTGCCCAGTCGTTAAGTGGAACCGCGTTCCCATCAGCAAACCATCGTGGAGTGTCCTGCACCCAGTGGTCACGCATCGAAGCCGCGCGAGTAGCCGGCTCGCCCTCCTGACTGCCACTATCAAACGTCAGTACACCACTCGCATCAAATACACGGACAGACCCTGGGATCAACCCTGCCAGGGCTATGAACTCATGTGATGACTCAGCGCTACTCATGACCTGAAATAAGCCTCACACCCCGGCCAAACGTGAAATACGCATACCCCCACTGCACCAGGACTGCAATTCGGTTGCGGAACCCAACCAGATACATGAGATGCACGAACAACCAAACCCACCAGGCTGGGTAACCGGTAAACCTCAGCTTCCCAAGCGATACCACAGCTTTGTGCCTGCCGATTGTTGCCAGATCGCCTTTGTGTCGATATCGAAACGGCTTGCGGGCACCGTTGCTGATATCAGCCAGTATTACACGGGCCGCGTGTGCACCGGTCTGGTTCGCCATTGGCGCAACGGCTGGTAGTGGCCTCCCCGATGCACCCTCCAGCCAACAAAGGTCGCCCACAACAAACACTTCCGGGTGACCCGGAACCGACAGGTCCTTACTTACCTTGACACGTCCTGCTCTGTCTGTTTCAGCACCGAGTATTCGGCCCAGAGGCGATGCACTGTTCCCTGCGGCCCAGAAAACAGTGCGCGCCGGAATCACTTCAGAAGCAGTAACAACCGCTTCTTTCGTGATATCTGTAACCGGAGTTCCAGCCACCACCCTGACTCCCAGTCTGGTGAGGTCACGCACAGCGGCTGCAGAAAGCGACTCAGGAAACGCCGGCAGTAACCTCGGGCCCGCCTCAATAAGAACCACTTTCGCTTTGCGTGTGTCAATGTTCCGGAAATCGCGCCACGCAGCGCCACGAGTCAACTCCGGGATTGCACCGGCAAGCTCCACTCCGGTAGGACCGCCGCCAACTACAACGAAAGTCAGGAGTGCATCCCGCTCTGCGGGATCGTTTTCGTATTCCGCACGCTCCAGTGCAAGCAGAAAACGTTCGCGCATCCGGTCGGCGTCCTCTATCCCTTTAAGCCCGGGCGCCAGCTCTTCCCAGTCGTCCCGCCCGAAGTACGAGTGGCGTGCGCCGCTCGCCACAACCAGATAATCGTAGCCGAGCGTGCGCTCGCCATGATTCAGAACAACCATGCGTGTCACCGGATCAACCGATGTCACCTCAGCAAGAAGAACAGTCGTATTCCTGCTCCTCCGCAACCGCCATCTGATGGGAACCGTGATATCACTCGGCGCAAGACCCGCAGTCGCCACCTGATACAAAAGCGGCTGGAATGTGTGGTGATTGGAGCGATCAACAAGCGTCACTCTCACCGGAGCACGCGCAAGTTTCCGCGCAGCAGCGAGCCCGCCAAAACCGCCTCCGATTATCACCACATGAGGTCTTACATCTTCATGCAAAGCTTATTCTATCTCCCCCCTCCTGGCTGGCCGACGCTTGCTGCCGGAGGGGAAATAAGATTGAGCAGGATCCTTGCTCCACCCGGAATGCCGGCCGGCAGCTGCCTGAAGAGCGCGAGTGTCACGTACACGTAGCGTCCGCTACCGATATTTGCCATCAGCAAACTGTTCGGATTTTCCGGCTCACCCGGGTCATGCATGCCAAGTACCGTCTCGTAACGTGGATCAGCAACAGATGGCATATACGTCGAGCGTTCCTGCACCCATGCCGCAAAGTCGTCGTCGCCAATGCGGTTGGGGTATGTCAACAGCGGTGATGCAGCATTGATAATCCGTACCGGCGCCTCTTCAACAGTTACCCGACTGGCAGGGCGCGTAAGCTGGATCGGATACGGCATGATTCCTGGCTGCAACATTTCATACTGCCCGTACTGCACTACCAGGTTCCCACCATTGTTCATCCATTCCAGAAGAAACCGATTGTTGGCGGGGAGCTGCTTCTGCGCATCGTATGCGCGCGGCCCGACCACGATGGTCTGATAGTGCGAAAGATCAATAGCGCCCAGTAGCGCTGGCTCAAGCCGGTCAACGGTAACGCCGAGCTGCCGAAGTGCTTCCATACCGTGATCACCCACACCAGGTACGTAGCCGACGCGCAGGCTATCCGGAACTGCAGCACTTACAGACGAAAGCAACATCCCCGACGGGGCATAAAGATTCTCGCGCGGAATATGATCGTATGCGATCGTGTAATAGCCCCGTGTATCGGCAATCCCCTCGTGATATGCAATGGCTCCAACTTCCAACAGCCCCGGGTTTACCATCCCCTGGGCTCTGAACACCAGTGTCTTCGTCCCTGCGTTTGGAGGGAGCACAATAGTACGTTCGGCTGAATCCGCCGTAAGCCCCGCGGGCAGTTTGAGCGACACCAGTACTTCTACAGGCGAGTTGTACGCCGATCTCACATTCACGCGAAACTCCCGGTCGATCGGCACATCGGACCGGATGTACTCGATACCGTTGTCGAGCCCAATGGTGATACCCCTCACGGCAACCACCGGAATCTCCATCTGGCCTCTCACAGCATCGACGGTTCGACGTACAACCGGTACCGTGTAATTCACCGGTACGCCCGCAATCTGAAGGTTCGCAGTAGCGACAATGTCAGTACTTGCATCTGTGGTGTTTTCATCCTGCAGCGACACCGGTGCAACGAACCAGTCGCCAGGGCGGCCGGCTGATACCCACCACGGCGACTTGGATTCGCGCGCTGTGGCAGTGCGTACCACAGTGAACTGGCTGTCGGGTGAAACCGCAGCTGCCGCTGGGAGAACGTTGGCACCGGTCGTGATTGTGTTTTGCGGCGGGCCCTGCGTAACTGCTACACCGTTAACAGTGACCGGCACCTGACCGCGATTGTACAGCGTGATGCGCACGGGGAGTGAGTCATCGACATTGCTCTTTGTAATAAGTCGTACAGGCAACTCTGTCCGGTTGGCCAGAGCGTCAAGCTTTACGCCACTCGCAATGAGCAGTGCGTTCTCATTACGTGCGGTGGTGACAGTAAGAGCGTCGTTAAGCCTGGCCTCGGTTGCGCTCTTTGGTGTGTCGGCAATGGTACCCTGCGCTGTACGCAGCAGCCTGAGTGCACGTGCAAGCGGCTCCACTGTCGCCGTGGGCGATTCCGCACGGAACAACTGGCGCGCATCTGCAAATGCAACGGCTGCCGAATCGAGTGCAGCTCTCGCGCCCGGGGTTTGTGCTGTTGCGGCAAGTGCAGCCCACGTCGTATCGATGCCATCAAAGATGGAGCGTTCATCGTTGGCTGGCGTTGCTGAATTGACCCTGCTGTCTTCACGCTGCAGATAACTCCAGACTACGCCGAGTGGTTCAGCAGCACCAAAGCCCTGGGACTTGTGTTGTGAGCGGCTGGCGCCAGCGATTTCAGCGTAGCTCTTTCCAGAAAGTGGGTCGTACTCGCCGACATTGACACGGAGTGTGGCGTCGTTGCGGTTCTGACGTGCGCTCCTGTAGAACTTGGACACCGTCCACGGTTCACCATATCCGGAAACCGGGAAGCGCACAGTATCAGCACTCAGATCGTATGCTTCACGGGCGAAGATTCCGGACACCTGGTGGTGGCCATGTCCGTCGCGCGGTGTTCCGGAGAAAAATGCTACGACCACCTGTGGCCGGTAGGCACGCATAATACGTACAACATCACCCAGTATCGTATCGCGTGGCCAGTGCTGGAGTGTTTCTTCAGCATCCTTGCTGAAGCCAAAGTCGTAAGCTCGTGTAAAGAACTGTTTACCGCCGTCGATACGTCGTGCTGCGAGGAGCTCCTGCGTCCGGATGACGCCAAGCGCCACCCCGAGTTCGTTCCCTATCAGATTCTGCCCGCCATCTCCACGTGTCAGTGAGAGATAGGCGGTCTCGACGTGTCGCCCTCTTGAGAGCCACGCGATCAGCCCGGTATCTTCGTCATCGGGGTGTGCCGCGATAACGAGGACGCGGGTGTTCGTGCCAAGCGACGCTATTGCGGAGCCGAGTGCTGCGCTGCTGCTCCCGGCGTAGGGTGCTGATTGCGCCGGCGCGGTCGGCGTAAGAAACAACTGCGCCGCGGTAACAGCCGCGGCGCAGAAGAGTTTTACCTTATTCAGACTCACGACTGTGTGCTCTGATGTGTTCGTTGAGAAGGTGGCAGTTCATCGACTGCATCGCCGAGATCCATGACTGCGGCAACGATGCGCTGCTGCTCGTGCTGATGTGCATCGAGATAGCCTTCCGCCGGGCTGGCGCGTTCGGGGCGACCGATATAGCGCACACCGACGGCTGCGCCTGCGGAAGCGCGGAGCCGCGGCTGCACATATGTCCATGCTCCCTGATTGCGTGGCTCTTCCTGTGCCCACACAACCTGTTCGATCGCCGGGTACATATCCATGATCCGGAGAATGGCTTCATGCGGCCACGGGTAGAGCTCTTCCACCCGCACTATCGCCACGTGCGGATGCCGGTTGGCACTCATTGAGAGATCGTAATAGATCTTGCCGCTGCAGAAGACGAGCCGTCTGATATCATCGCGCTGAAGGGATGCAGTCGGGTCGTCCAGCACAGAGTGGAACGAGCCGGATGTCAGGTCGTCCAGCTTTGATGCTGCCTGATGCAATCTGAGCAGCGACTTGGGCTGCATGCAGATGAGAGGTCGGCGCGGGTGCCTAAGTGCCTGACGCCTGAGCAGATGGAAGTACTGGGCAGGAGTGCTGCAGTACGCCACTGTCATGTTGCCTTCGGCGCAGAGCTGCAGGTAGCGCTCCAGGCGGGCGCTGGAGTGTTCCGGACCCTGTCCTTCGTAACCGTGCGGCAGGAGCATCACGAGCCCTGAGCTTTCGCCCCACTTGGCGTAGTCTGCGGATATGAACTGATCAATGATCGGCTGCGCCATGTTCGCAAAGTCGCCGAACTGTCCTTCCCAGAGTGTGAGTGCATCCTCGGCCTCGAGACTGAAGCCGTACTCAAAGCCAAGCACGGCAGTCTCTGAGAGTGCCGAGTTGTAGACTTCGAAAGTACTCCGGGATGTGCTGAGGTTGGCGAGCGGTGAGTACTTATGTCCGTCGTTGGCATCGCTGAGTACTGCATGACGGTGCGAGAATGTACCGCGCTCTGCGTCCTGTCCTGAAAGACGCACTGATACGCCTTCCTGGAGAAGCGTGCCGAATGCCAGCGCTTCCGCATGCCCCCAGTCGATACCGCCTTCCGGGCCCATGGCTTCTCGTCTGCGCTCCAGCACTTTTGCAAGACGCTGGTTGGCTGTGAAACCGGACGGCCATGTCAGGAGCTCCTCGTTCATTGCACTGAGCCTGTCAGCGGGCACAGCAGTCGCTGTTATAGCCTGACTGGCTGCTGCCGGAGTGGGCCATGGTGCATGTGCTTCAGGTGCCTCCAGTGCGGCTGCTTTATTGGCGGTCTGAATGGATGCGTAGTTCTGCATCACTTCTTTTTCGACTGCGGCAGCGTCTTCTTCGCTGAGTATGCCGTCTGCGATAACGCGCTGTGCCCACACTTCAGCAACCGTCGGATGCGCACGCACTTTGGCGTAGCGTACGGGCTGCGTGAATGCCGGTTCGTCCCCCTCGTTGTGACCGTGACGACGGTAACCCACGAGATCGATCACAACATCCTTGCGGAACTTTTCACGGTATGCGCAAGCGAGCCTGACTGCCTGAATGCAGGCTTCAGCGTTATCGGCACAGACGTGGAACACGGGCATCTCGAAGCCTTTAGCAGGATCCGATGAATAGTGCGTGGAACGGCCGTCTGTCGGGTTGGTTGTGAAACCCACCTGATTGTTGACGATGATGTGTATCGTGCCGCCAGTACGGTATGCATTGAGCTGCGAGAGGTTAAGCGTTTCAGTAACGATCCCCTCACCCGGGAAAGACGCATCGCCGTGGACAGCGACGGCAACCACGGATGCTTCATTGCGTGCACCGCGACCACCAGGAATGCGCTGGAGCGCGCGTGTTACGCCTTCAACCACCGGGTTCACAACTTCCAGATGTGAAGGGTTGGGGAGGAGGCGCAGCTTCACCTCTTTGCCACGCACAACACGAACGCCATCCCATCCCATGTGATACTTGACGTCACCGGTGACGTCGGCGGCTGTGTGTTCGTGTCGTCCTTCGAATTCCGAGAAGAGTGCAGCGAAAGGCTTGCCCATGATATTGGTGAGGACATTGAGCCTGCCGCGGTGTGCCATTCCGATTACAACCGAGTCAGCGCCGTAGCGCGCTGTCTGGTCGATGACTTCATCGAGCATCGGGATAAGCGTATCGGTGCCTTCGACAGAGAAACGTTTGGCCGCTGTGTATGTGCGATGGAGGAAGCGTTCGAGACCGTCCGTTTCAACGAGTCGCACGAGTGCGGATTTCTTTTCCGGCACTGTAAGTGGGCGCAGCAGGGTGCCTTCGCGGAACGCATCGCTGAACCATTTGCGTTCGCCAGGGTTCCGGATGTGTGTGACTTCGAAACCGATATTGCCGCAGTACACCGAGCGTTCGTGGCTGATGTATTCAGCAGCGGTCGAGAAGCGGTCATCACCAAGTGCTGCTGCAGGTATGGCTTCGAGATCGGCTTCAGTCAGACCATGGAACTCAGGTGCGAGTTCTTCGCTTCCGGGTGCCGGATCGCCAAGTGGATCCAGCTGGACAGCGAGATGTCCGTAGTCGCGGATGGCCTTAAGGAGTGACGTGGCGGCAGCGACTTTGCGGAGCGATATGGTGTCGGCGGCAGGTAGTGCGCCAACTGCTGAAGCGGTAGCAGTTGCGCCACCACTGAGTGATTCTGCGAAACGAAAATACTGGCGCCAGCTTTCATCAACGCTGGCGGGATCCTGACGGTAGCGTTCAAACTCTTCGGCGATCAGGCCGTCGTTGAACACGCCGGTAATGGCAGACGGATGCATAGTGCCTTCAATCTAGCCTGAGTATCAGTGTGAAGGTGGAGCCCTGACCGCGGGTTGAGTTGACGTCTATGCGACCGTCGAGCATGTCGGCGAGCCGACGGGAGATATAGAGTCCGAGTCCGGTGCCTGCGTGTCGGCGGGTGGGGACATCTGCCAGCTGCGAAAAGGGTCTGAAGAGCCGCTCGAAATCCTCCGGGGTAATTCCGACACCGGTATCCGAAACGGCAAAGTGGAGCTCCCGGTAGCCATCGTCTGTCGCCGATAGTGAAACGGTGAGCCGCACGGTTCCATCATCTGTGAATTTGATAGCGTTCTGGCAGAGGTTGAGGAGTATCTGCCTCAGGCGCCCCTCGTCGGAGTGTATGGCAGGGAGTCCGGCTTCGGCCCGAATACTGAAGTCGATCCCCTTCTCTCTCGCGAGGGGCTCCAGAAACGGGTGCAGGGAGTCCAGCAGCTCGTAGATGTTTACTTCGCTCAGGCGAACGGAGACGCGCTGGGCTTCGAGTGAAGCAAAGGTCAGGATGTCCTCAATGAGGGTTCCCAGGTGCCGGCTGACCGTGCGGAGGCGAACGATTACATCTTTTTGCTCCCTTGTCAGTGGCCCCAGTATCTCGTCTTCGAGTAGCTCACCGTAGCCTTCGAGGGCTGCAAGCGGCGTACGGAGTTCGTGGGAGAGGGTAGCAAGGAGTGCGGTCTTGGCGGCGTCTGCGGCCTGTGCGTCCTCGATCAACCTTGCCTTCCAGAGTGCGAGTGCGGCCATGTCGGCCAGTGTAACGAGCCTGGTTACATCGTCCGCATCAAAGGCAGGTTCATCGGTTCGCCGAAAGGCCGCAAGCACCCCCATGAGCTCCTGTTGGGCGACCAGCGGGAGTACCAGCACAGGGCCAGTACCCAGTTTCGGCAAGAGCTCTCCGAAGAAGCTGGAGCTGTCGTTGGGGCCAGCGAGCGCGATCGGCCTCCGCTGTTCGACTGCACGTTCGGTAGCGGTCCCCGGCAGTTCGAAGCGCACATAGAGGAGTTTTTGTGCAATTCCCGATGTCGCGATAAACTGGCCACTATCAGCACAGACTTGAGCCACACTCGCGCCACTTGCACGCCCCTGGGCTTCCGCGATGGTGCAGAGAGTTTGCAGGACCTCGTGCGAACTGGCGCCACTGGAAAGACTGCGGGCGACCTCGCGGAGGGTCTCCAGTTCATCGCCACGGGTGCCCGCTGTCATCGCCAACCTCTATTTCCGAACCATTGTGAATATCAGATAATCGGCCTTGTCTGCATGTTCGGCTGGGTTGCCTTTGACAGGGTCGGGGACTGGGACGCCGGTTATAACCACGATTTTGGCGTCCGACTTGCGCCGCACCACCCGCTCCACTGTCCCCAATCTGTAGTCGCTGTGGAAGGCACCGTTCACGTGCAGAAGGATGGTCCCCTTCCCGCTCCGCTCCCAGGCGCGGATAATGGATTCACCCATGGCTTCGTCCTTGACGCACTGGGCTTCGTAGTAGCGGTTAAGAGTTGCCCGGGCAGCGGCGCTGTCTCCGGGTGTGGCTGCATGCTGGGCGCCGCCACCCATGACTTCAACAAACTTCTGGTAATAGTCGCCGCTGAAAGCGCATTGATTCTCCTGGGCCGCGAAGGCGCGCTGCGTGCGCGCTATGGTGTCGAGATGTGCGAGTCCGTTCCGGGCAATGCTGCTGGCAATCGGGCGCGGAATATTGGCTGCAATAACGGGCCAGCGGTTAAGCCTGGCGTGTTCCAGAACAGGACGGTAGTCGGTGGCGTAGCGGTCCCAGGGCCTCGAACCTGCGAGAAAATCCTTTTCGTTGGTACGCCCTGTGAGGTAGTCATCAAGGAGCGGCTGGACGTCGCGCTCGAACATCTCGAGTGACAGGAGCACCTTCTCCCGCTTGTTGGAGAGGGCAGCAAAAACGGCCATCTCTGCAGTGTGCGTGACTGGGTCGTCGTGCTGTTCCCCGAAGAAGACGATATCGGCTTCCGAAGCAGCAGCGATCATGGCATCGAAGGTGATGTCTTTGCCGGCCCTGGTGTCGTACACACGCATAACGGGCGGGGCGTTGGGGCCCGGCGCGACGGGTCGGACCATCGCGGTGCTGCACGCCGAGAGGGCGGGGAGTATGGCGGCGATTGCGGCAAACCGGGGCAGCTGGTTGATCCGGGGCAACTGGGGTAACACAAGAGCAAAATTCATCGGTACCAGTCTCTGGAAGTACAAAACAGGGAAACCACGTAAGGGCTATTTTATCAGTATGCGACTTAAGAGGACAGCGGGACAACTACCAATTATCGCCGCAGCCGTGCTGCTGGGCGCAGCCGCGTCAGCTTTATCATGTACTGACAGCAATTCAGCCAACAGCGCTACAGCGTCGGCCGCAGAGACACCCGTCGTGGCTGTGACCTACAACATTCGTCATGGACGCGGCAACGACAACGAAGTCAACCTCATCCGGACGGCTGACGTATTGCGTGGTCTGGGTGCTGATATAATAGGGCTCGAGGAGGTCGATTCACTGGTAGAGCGAAGCAACCGCATCGATGAGCCCGATTCGCTCGCGAAACTGCTGGGGATGCACGCAGCATTCGGTGCATTTTTTGACTATCAGGGCGGGAAGTATGGGCTGGGAATGCTGTCGCGGAATCCGGTGATCAGTTCGCACTCACTGCGGCTCCCCGATGGCAATGAGCCGCGAGTCGCGCTCTTCGCGTACACGACAACGGCTGCCGGCGACACTATTGCGGTGGTTGTTGTGCACTTCGACTGGGT
>CAZDMG010000025.1:0-26857 GCA_964506655.1 uncultured Gemmatimonadaceae bacterium | reverse complement strand
GAACGGTGTTGCATCTTGATTCTGCTGCAATAGCCGACGTCTCACGCCGGTTACCGGAACTGATGTGGATCGGTACCGCCAGGGCAACCGGTATCTGCGAGCCCCGGGAAGGGCAACGAGCGTGCCTTTCCATTCAAGCCAGCACCTTCAATGAGAGTCGGGGAATCCTTACGATTCGAGTGGGCTGGTTTCGCATGGGAGGGTGCTATTCGTCTGAAACGACATATCGTGTCAGAGTTCGAGGGGAAGTAGCTGAGATACTTGAGGAGATCGATCCTGATTGGGGAGACTGTGTAGGTCCACGCGTGAACCGGCTGGAACCGCCATGAAGTTTCACAACTCTTTGAACACCACCTGTCGTGCACCCGCACGGCAGGTGGTTTTTCCTGCTGGCACCGGCTAATCATACCGTCACCGTATCACGCCTATCTTCGTCTTTATGCACCATAGCCGCATACGCCACTTGTTCATGCTACCACTGATTGCCGTACTCGGTTGCGCGCCGCCGCTTACGGCTACAGGTGACAAAGCTACGCCAACGCCGGATGCGCGCGTGGTTGCATTCAACGGGATTCTGAGCACACAGACCCTTCGACGCCCCGGTAGCCAAGCAATTGTTGATAGCGAGGCACTCTATTCAGTACTCCATCTGGATGCGACTGCCGTTGCTGAACTGGTCGTTCGGTTGCCAGAACTGACGAGTGTCGGCTCGGCGAATCCGATCGGTGACTGCACACAACATGGCAATGCACAACCACCATGCACTGGGATCAGTGTTCGGAGCTTCAGTGAGCGCCGCGGGATCCTGACTATGGAGGTTCTGTGGTACCCTATAGGTGTTTGTGGTTCAACGTATGCTGCGACCTACGATGTCAGAGTAAAGGGTTACAGTGTTGAGAAGCTGGATTTGGTTGAACGTGAATGGAGTCACTGTGCGCCACGCGACCGCTGAGCTGGATCTCGCACGATACTCGGTACTGTTAAAGCGACGGGCATTTGTGAGCCCAGGGAAGAGCAACCGGCGTGTCTTTCCATCCTTGCCAGCACTTTCAGCGAGAGTCGCGGAGTAATGCTGATGAGAGTGAACTGGTTCCGGATGGGGGGTGCCATGCTGTCGAGGTAACCTATCGCGTTCGCGTTCACGGTCAGGTTGCCGATATTCTGGAGGCAGTTGAAGGCTCCAGTGCTCACTGTGGTTGACCTCGGTTTGCGCAACAGCATCGTGGAACAGCATCATGCTTTGAATAGCTACTATAACACCTTCCTATGCGCCACTTCATTGCCCTGTCACTGATTTTCATACTCGGTTGCGCACCGTCGCTCGCGGTTGGTACCGATAATGCGGTTACGACACCCGACGCGCGGGCCATAGCGTTCTCTGAGATCGTCCGCACAAAAACAGTGCGTTCACCCGGAGCACTAGCAATAGTTGATACTACGCAACTCCGAACGGTGTTGCATCTTGATTCTGCTGCAATAGCCGACGTCTCACGCCGGTTACCCGATTTGATGTGGATCGGTGCCGCCCGAAGAACCGGTATCTGTGAGCCCCGGGAAGGGCAACCAGCATGCCTGTCCATTTTTCCCAGAACCTTAAGCGAGAGTCGGGGAATCCTTACGATCAGAGTGATCTGGTCCCGCATGGGAGGGTGTTATTCGTTTGAAGCGACATATCGTGTTAGAGTTCGAGGGATGGTAGCTGAGATACTTGAGGAGATCGATCCTGATTTGGGAGAGTGTTTCGTTCCCCGGGTAAACTGGCTGGAACTGCCATGAAGTTTCACAACTCTTTGAAAACCATCTGTCGTGCACCCGCACGGCAGGTGGTGTTGCCCGCTGGCACCGGCTAATCATACCGTCACCGTATCACGCGTATCTTCGTCGTTATGCATCATAGCCGCATACGCCACTTGCTCCTGGCACCACTGATTACCGTACTCGGTTGCGCACCGTCGCTCGCGGTTGGTACTGATAATGCGGTTACGACCCCGGACGCGCGGGTTGTAGCGTTCTCTGAGATCGTGCGCACTAAAACAGTGCGTTCATCCGGAGCAATAGCAATAGTTGATACTACGCAACTCCGAACGGTGTTGCATCTTGATTCTGCTGCAATAGCCGACGTCTCACGCCGGTTACCGGAACTGATGTGGATCGGTACCGCCAGGGCAACCGGTATCTGCGAGCCCCGGGAAGGGCAACGAGCGTGCCTTTCCATTCAAGCCAGCACCTTCAATGAGAGTCGGGGAATCCTTACGATTCGAGTGGGCTGGTTTCGCATGGGAGGGTGCTATTCGTCTGAAACGACATATCGTGTCAGAGTTCGAGGGGAGGTAGCTGAGATACTTGAGGAGATCGATACTGACTGGGGAGACTGTGGCGATCCCCGGATGAATCGGCTGGAACTGCTATGAAGTTTCACAACTCTTTGAACACCATCGGAGGCTGCTATTCCAGCGAGAGTAACTACCGTGTATCTGTCCGGGGAACTTCAGTTGATAGCATCGATATACTTGAGACTGATATTGCGCATTGCGGGCCTGGCACCCGATAACCGCCAAACGCGACAGCTCGTCTCTGGCTCTCGTCGCCACTTCGGAGTCTTCAAATTCGGAGTCTTCAAAAAAGACTACGTAATTGGCGTTGCGACAGTGGACAACGGCCCGAGGTACGCGCATATCGCTACAGGCGTTCACGCTGACGCTGCTTCAGGTTATTCTGCGTGTTCACCTGGTCGGCCGCAAATGACTCCAGGCCGCCGGAATCGCACACACGCACAATCTCCTGATGACAAGAGCTGGGTTCGTAACCTTTCTGGGGTTCCCTAACGCAGGTAAATCCTCGCTCCTGAATCGCATTGTTGGCGAGAAACTCGCCATCACGTCACCCAAGCCCCAGTCCACGCGTCACCGGGTCGTGGGGATACGAACAACAGACGACACCCAGATGGTCATTTTTGATACCCCTGGGTTGCTGGAACCGCGTGACTCGCTTCACAGTGCCATGCGGCATGCCTCGGTCGCAGCGGTGCGAGACGCGGATGTGCTCGTTTACGTAGCGGACGCCTCCCGCAAAGGGAGCCTCGAAGTGCCATGGAACCTGGTTGACATACCAGCCAACGCGCGCCCTGCCTCAGTACTGACTGTACTCAATAAGGTGGATCTGCTTGGCGCAGACGAACTCGCGCACCTCACTGCAGCGCACCCAACTGCACTACTCGTTTCGGCAGAGACGGGCACAGGGATCGACGAACTCGTGACCGCTGTCACGTCGCTGCTGCCGGAAAGCCCATACCTTTACCCGGATGATGAAATCTCAACAATGCCGGTCCGGTTCTTCTGCGCCGAGTTTGTCCGGGAGACCGCATTTGAGCAGCTTGGCGATGAGCTGCCGCATGCGCTGGCCTGTGAGATAGAGGAGTTTCGTGAGGGTTCGTCGCCTTTGTATATTCGGGCCGTCCTTCATGTGGAACGTGAAAGCCAGAAACGCATAGTTATCGGGAGCAATGGGCAGCAGATCAAACAGCTCGGCAGGGGAGCACGAGAGAAAATCGAACAGTTTGTCGGGCAACCTGTTTATCTCGACCTTTGGGTGAAAGTACTTCCCGGCTGGCGCAGGAAACGGAGCGCCGTTCAGCGCCTGGGCTACGGCAACCCCGACGGCAGGGCGTGATTCGCGCACTGTTGGTTCTGTTGCTGGCTGTCGTCCCGCTGGCTCTCGTCCCGCTGGCACCGGCTGCGGCGCAGAGCGGGGCGTTGTTCCTGCTGGTTCCCTTCGGTGCCCGGGCAGTTGGGCAGGGGGAAGCTGTGGTGGCCGACAGCACCATGGGCACCGAGAGTATCTGGTGGAACCCCGCTGGCTCCGCACGCGCCACAAAGCGTGAGCTCGCGGTGCACCATTCCACTACCTTCGGGGCCACCAGCGATATGGTCGCTTTCATGGTGCCGTCCGAACTGCTGGGTACCGTGTCGGGTGCCTTCTACCTGGTGGACTACGGTGACTTCGCAGCTACCGACAGCTCCGGTAATTATACAGGTAGCGTTTACACGCACAATTACATGGGCGCCCTCTCCTATTCCGTGGGGATAGGATCCAGGCTGAACGCAGGGCTTTCGTACAAATTTGTAATGCTCCGCTTCGGGTGCAGCGGCTACTGCGCATTCCCGCTCTTTTCCGGTTCCAGCAGTGCGCTCGACCTGGGAATGCAGTACCGCATGCCAGCGCCATTCCCACTGATGATTGGTGCTACCCTCCGGAATCTCGGGCCCGCGCTGCAGGTCAAGGACAGCGATCAGGCGGACCCTCTACCCAGAGTTTTCCAGTTTGGGGCCAGAGCGCGTCTCCCAATTGAAGCCATTGAGCGCAACAACAGCTCCCTGGAGCTGATGGCCGACTACAAGGTTGCCAGCGCACTCGGCAGCGGTGCTATCGGTGGCGGTGCAGTGCTCGGGTACCGCGACGAGTTCTTCCTCCGCTTCGGTTATTACCATCAGCCCGGGCAGGGAAGCGGCCCCTCCATCGGGCTCGGCATGGAGCAGGGCGCCTTCACGGTGGATCTGTCGCGCCGGTTCGATGAGTTCGCTTCGCAGGTTGGCACTACGCCGACGTACATCTCGCTTCGGGTGCGCTTCTGATGCGGGTGCCGATTATGGGGCGGATGATAGGGCGGCTTTCAGAGTGTACGCGACTGGCGCGGGTGTGGCTGACCCTTGGGCGAATGGTGCTCAGGCGTGGAAGTGGGCTCACTGCGGCACTCACTGCGTTCGCTCTGAGTACAACCGGTACCGCTGCCACGGCTCAGTATCCGTCGCCGGTTACGCTGTCCCTTGGTAGCGCTCCAACCGTACCGTCGCTCGTTTCTGCACCTGAAGCACCCGGAACAGCCACACCTGGCCAGCCTTCAGAATTGTTGGGAACGCATTCTCAATTAAAGTCCAATTTAACGTCCAGTCCAGTATCCAGTGCCGCGTCCAGCGCTGATCTCAGGGGGGCGGCCTCCGGTTCATGGTGGACCCCGGTGGCGAGTCTCGTGGTGCCTGGGAGTGGGCAGTTGATGGCTGGTAAGCAGCGAGGTTTTGCCTACATGGTGCTCGAGGGGTATCTCCTGATTCAGGCGATCTCGGCGCAGCGGAGCGGCGACCGGGATCGGGTCGCATACCGCCAGGTGGCCTCCGATGTAGCCCGTGCCGCCTTTGGTGAGGACCGCCCCGTCGGTCCGTGGGCGTACTATGAGTCACTTGAGAAATACCTTGAAAGTGGTACCTATAACCTTAAGGCTGACAACGGTTTTCAACCTGAGACCAATGTCCTGACGTACAACGGTGCGCAGTGGCGTCTGGCGCGTGAAACATACTGGAGCGACCCTGATGTAGCGCCTGAGGTGGGGTCCGCCGAGTACCAGCGAGCGCTGGAATTCTACCAGCGGAGGGCAGTGCGGGATGAGTTCCGGTGGAGTTGGCGGGACGCGCAGCTACAGCAGGATGTCTACCGGCAGCATATTGCGTCTGCCAACCGGAACTATCAGCGTGCCGTGAACTATGCGGGCGTTGTTGCGGCCAATCACCTGCTTTCGATGGTGGACGCGTTTATTGCGGTCCGGCTCAATCGGTTTGGAGGTGCCCTTGCAGCGGGTGGCGGCACGGAGGGTGCTTCGCTGCACAGCTCTCTCAGGCTTATTGAGCGTCCAGACGGGCAGGCGGTACAGCCCTCGACGCAACAGTTGACGCAGTATTCGACGCGTTACTCGGTGGTCCTGTCTGTGCCGTTCGGCGCATCTGCCCCGGCCCGCTAGCGCTTCGTTTCGCGCAGGAAACCCCTTTGTAGCACCGCCGCTTGTGATCCTGGTAAACGCGTGGCGGCGGGCAGCCCCTGATCGTCAATAGCTGAAGGCGGGCGCACACCTACAAGACAGGTCTATTATCGGGTGCTTAAGAGCGGGGATTCCAGGACTTCCACGGCCATAGTCGTTTCAGACGGCGGAACACTTCCAGAGGTGTTCCGGGATCATCTTGGTGCCCATTGTCAGGAAATCGTTACCGCAGCAAATGGTGAAGAGGCGCTTTCTGCTACCCTTCGCAGCCGACCGGACCTGGTGCTTGTAAACGGTGTCGGAAACGATCTGTGGGTCAGGCAGGCGATTGCAGCAAGCGAGTACGTCAAGAGCGATTCGTACAGCGGTATTATCCCGCTGATTGCATTTGCACCGCGCGACCTGGCAGGCCGTTTCCTTGAAGCCGGCGCAGACGAAGTGTTGCATGACGGACTCGCACCCGATGAAATGCGTGTGCGTCTTGCGGCCGCGCTTGCACGGAGTGCCCGCGACACTGATGTGCATCCGTCAACGCGGCTTCCAGGTGCGCGCCGCATTGAGTCTGAACTGGCGGGACGGATTGCCGGAAGCGATCAGTTTGCTGTCTGTTATGCAGACCTTGACCACTTCAAGGAGTTCAACGACCGCTATGGTTGGCACAACGGTGACAAGGTCATCCGGATACTTGCCCGCATACTTCGCGATGTAGTGCGTGGACTCTGCGGGCGCGACGGATTCGTCGGGCATATTGGTGGCGACGATTTTCTTTATGTCGTGCCGCTGGAGCGTATGCAGGTGGTGTGCGATGAGGTTATTCAGGTCTTTGAGGAACTCATCCCGCTGCAGTATTCCGAGCAGGACAGGCGTGCGGGGTATTTCTTTGGTAAGGATCGGCGGGGGCAGCTGCATCGGGTACCGCTCATGACACTTTCCATTGGAGTGGCGACCAATCAGCGGCGTCGCTACAGGGTGCCGGCTGAAGTGAGCGAGTTGGCATCTGAGATGAAGAGCTACGCCAAGACACTGGATGGTTCGCTGTGGGCAATGGATCGTCGCTCCGACGACGATGGTGCGCCGGCGTTGGCGCGCACAGCTGCGGTTGAATCAATATCAGCACTGGGTCATTAGGTTAATACACATGAACGTTACCTGTCCTGAATGTCAGTCAATATTCCGGGTTGATCCCGCCAAGGTGCCTGCAACCGGCGTGCGGGCCCGATGCTCTGTCTGTGGCGGGATCATCACGATAACCGGTGGCACGCTGACCACGGGTGTCCCACAGCCGCAGGCGCTGGCAGAGGCGAGAGTGGCAACACCGGCTGTCGCACGGCCGGTGACACCGCAGCCTGCGGCGTCGGTGGCATCGGCAATTTCTCAGCCAGCCACACCGACAATTGCTCAACCCGCAGCGCTTAAGACGCCACCGGTTGCAGTTCCTTTATCGCCGTCGGGCTCATTCGCAACGAGTGAAGCGCAGGGCGCAGTTGGTGCGGTTGGTTCAAGTGGTGCCCGGCGGTCCATTAATCCTTTCCTCAACGCAGATCCCTCACAGCGTGCACGCAGACTGGCGCGTGCACTGGTGTCAGACCTGGTGGCGTATCATCCGCAGCAGCGGGAGGAAGGGCTTCGGAACGGTACACTCCGTCAGCTCTTCAAGGAAGAAATCAAGAAGAGCTACGAAGAGTTCACAGAGCAGGTGGGCAGGGAGACAGCCGAGTCATCTACGTACTTCCAGGACGCATTGAATGAAGTTCTGGCCGGCGGGCAAAGGATATTTTAGCTTCGGTGTCGGTGTGACGAGGTGGTCGCCCGGTTAGATGCCCGGCCAAACGCCTGGCGAACAACACCACAGGCTCCGTAGACTCCCTGGGCCAGCACTGGAGTCTTGACAAGGCTTGGTGGCCGGCAGAGTTTTTCTGTAGGTGTGGTTCGACGTTTCGTATGGGCCCACCCTGACTCCTGCGCGGTGCTCCTGCGCCGGCTCAGAAGTGCGTACTGACCATTCCAATGAGAAGGTACCAGCATGCTACGGTCAACTCTCCTTACAGCCTGCGTCGCGGCTGCACTCACAGCATGCGGCAACACGACGGATCCTGCCCCGCGCGGGATAACTGAACTCAACGGCCCGCCTGCCACACTGAATGTCGCCAAGGGCTTTTCGGTCAAGTCACTCGTGGCTATCAGGAGGAGTGCTGATTTCGAAGAAGTCGTTAACCTCACGGCGGAAGCGCTGCCGCAGGGGATATCGGTGTCGTTCTCGCCGTCGTCGCTCACAGGGGACGCGACGCTGGCTGAAATGACAATCAATACGTTTGCGGCTGTTGCACCCGGAACGCACAGCTTTAAAGTGCGCGCAAGCAGTGATGGCTACGAAAGTAGAACTTTCACTGTGACAGTCAACGTAACGGTGCCGGCCATCGATGTCGCCGCATCGAACATGTCTCCCGATCTTGCACAGGGTGAGACGCTGAGCATACCGATTACAGTAATGCGCGAAGGCGGCTACACAGGAGTTGTCGGCTTGGCCCTGATTGGCCTGCCGGCTGGTGTTACCGCGACTTTTACACCGATAGCTGTTGCAAGTGGTGGGAATACAAGTACGCTCGAGCTCTCCGCCAAACTGAGTGCCAACCTCAGTACAACCACTATTACGCTCAGAGCCTCTGCGCAGGGTTTGCCGGACAGAACGGTACCACTTGAGCTGGCGGTTGTACCAGCCACAACGCCCGCCATACTGATGACTGTCATACCGCCCTTTCTTGAGGTGTATGTTGACAGCTATGCGGAAACGGAGCTGACGGTTCAGCGTTTCGGCGGTTTCAATGGTGTTGTAAACGTGGCAATAAGTGGACTACCCGATAATCTTTCGGCGACCGTGGTTCCGATTGCAAGCGGGTCCAACACCGCGACGCTGAGGATAACGGCCGGCAGTGAGCAGATTGCGGGGAGATACGACCTCACTGTTCGCGCCAGCGGTGACGGTATCGGAGATACGGTGGCTCAGATCGCTGTGCAAACCGTGCAGACGCCACACTACTTTGTCCGGTTTGTCGCGTGGATGTATTCACCCATGGGACACTACCTCTCGTATGACACGAAGAGTATTGACGCCTCTGTTGCAAGAAATGCAGATACAACGCTGGTAATGAGTGTGCCCAGGCTTGCCGGCCACACCGCACCGGTTTCACTGACGGTATCCGGTGCACCGCCCGGCGTCATGGTTACGGTACCATCAATCAGAACCGTGGGAGATACCAGGGAGTTCGATGTCGTCGTCTCCGCCACGGCTGAGGCTATACCCGGCGTCTATACGATATCGTTCACAGGAGACGATGGAAGCAAGACTGATCAGGCAACCCTTACCCTCACCGTGCGGCCTTAAAGGCACTGGGGCATCCCCGGTGCCTTTCCGTTCCGGACGCTGCCACCAGGCTAATCCCACTCTTATCCAACTCTTATCCCACTTTCACCGCCGGCTGGTTCGGACATCACTGACCCGCTAAATTATTCAGTCTGGATCTCATCAGGGCCGCTTTCCGTGAGGGAGGGCGGCCTCCGTCGTTAATGGAGGAAGGATGCAGGACGGAGAACGGAAAAGGCTGGTCGAAAAAACGGAAGCGCGGCTCGCGGAAATGCGGAGGTACCTTTGACCTCGACGTCAAGCGATCGATTCTGGAAGGCTACGAATCGGAGATGTCCGAAGGGGCCTTCTGGGATGACCAGGAGCGTTCCCGTGAAATTGTTCAACAGGTAAAGGTCCTCAAGAACTGGGTTGAACCGTTCGACGAACTGACAGGCCGGGTTGAGGCAGCGAAGGAGCTGCACGAACTCCTGCTGATGGAACCGGACGAGAAAATGCTCGCCGACCTCGATGCGGAGGTCCTTGATATCGGCACCGAAACAGACGCACTGGAGCTCCGGTCACTGCTGCGTGGGCAGGATGATTTCCGGGATGCGCAGCTCGAGATCTCGGCGGGTGCGGGCGGCACCGAGGCGCAGGACTGGGCCGATATGCTTATGCGCATGTACCTGAGATGGGCCGAGCGAAAGGGATTCAGTGTGGAGATGCTGGACCTGAGTGAAGGTGAAGAGGCGGGGATCAAAGGTGCAGTCATGGAGATCAAGGGGCAGTACGCTTATGGTTTTCTCCGTCCTGAGTCGGGGGTGCACCGCCTGGTGCGCATTTCACCATTCGACTCACAGGCACGGCGGCATACAAGTTTCGCCTCGATCTTTGTCTATCCGGTTGTAAACGAAGAGATCAATATCGAGATCCGGGACGAGGATCTCAAAGTCGATGTCTATCGCGCTTCAGGGGCCGGTGGTCAGCATGTCAACAAGACTTCGTCAGCCGTGCGCATTACGCATATCCCGTCGGGGATAATCGTCGCCTCGCAGGCAGAACGGTCGCAGTTCAAGAACAAGGCGGCCGCAATGAAACAGCTCAAGAACAAACTCTATCAGCTTGAGGCTGAGAAACAGGCCGCTGTGAAAGCTGCGTTCGATGCCAACAAGCAGGACGTGTCTTTCGGAAGTCAGATACGCAGCTATGTGTTTCAGCCGTATACCATGGTCAACGATCATCGTACCGAACTCAAGATGCCGGATGTCCAGCGTGTAATGGATGGCGATATAGATCCGTTCATACAGGCGTATCTCAGGCAGGAAAGCTCTGACAAATCACACGGGAGCGCAGCGTGAGCGAAGAACTGAATTTCCTGATGAAAGCGCGTCGTGAGAAGCTGGACAAGCTGCGTGCGGATGGACATGAGCCTTTTGCCTATTCGTTCGATCGCTCGCACACCACTGTCGAAGCCGTTGCATCACTCGGCGACAGGGATGATGGTGAAGCAGTAAGTGTCGCGGGGCGCATTGTTTCATGGCGCGGGCAGGGGAAGACTGTGTTCGCACACATTGTCGACATGCACGGCCGCGTCCAGCTCTATCTCCGCAAGGACGAACTCGGTGATGAGAGTTTCGCACAGCTCGCGAACTATGACCTGGGCGACTGGACAGGTGCTGTTGGCACGATGATGCGGACGCGGACGGGCGAGGCAACCGTACGTGTCTCTTCACTGACGCTGCTCGCCAAGTCACTCAGGCCGCTGCCACTGGGCAAGGAACAGATCGTCGATGGTGAGGTGGTTCGCTATTCGTCTTTCTCCGACACCGAGCAGCGCGCGCGTCAACGCTATGCAGACCTTGCTGTGCACCCCGAAGTGCGTCAGCTCTTTCAGGCCCGGTCGCTTCTTACGAGGGCGGTACGCACACATCTGGATGGCCTGGGCTATCTCGAGGTTGAAACACCGGTGCTGCAGCCGCTGTATGGTGGCGCATCGGCGCGGCCGTTCATAACGCATCACAATGCACTGGACATGCCGCTTTATCTGCGCATCGCAGACGAACTGTATCTCAAGCGGCTCATTGTGGGTGGTTTTGAACGGGTGTATGAGATCGGTCACGATTTCAGGAACGAAGGAATCGACCGCACACACAACCCCGAGTTCACAATGCTTGAGTTCTATGAAGCATTCGCGGACTACACGACAATGATGGGGCGGGTTGAAGGGCTGATGGTTGCCGCCGCGGATGCATTGCGCGCGCTCCCCGGGATCGGCGATCGGGTACCGGAGTTTACGACGCCATTTCCGCGTATCGAGTGGCTGCCATCGCTTTCGGCCGCAGCCGGTGTGGATGTACTTCAGGTGAGCGACCAGGAGCTGAGAACTATTGCGGAACGGTGCGGTGTACAGAAGGTGGAAACCTTAAGCACCCCCAAAGTGCTCGACGAGATGTTCCAGGAGCTGGTGGAATCGCAGATCGATACACCGACCTTTGTGCTGGACTACCCGAAAGCACTGAGCCCACTGGCAAAGCCCAAGCGTGGGAACCCCGAGCTGACGGAGCGCTTCGAGTTGTTTGCACGCGGCAAGGAGCTGGCCAACGCGTTCTCCGAGCTGAACGACCCCATCGATCAGCGCGAGCGGTTTGAAGCTCAGGCCAGGTTGCGCGATGCCGGTGACGAAGAGGCGTCGGGCGTGGATGAGGACTACCTGCGCGCACTTGAGTACGGCATGCCGCCAACCGGTGGAGTAGGGATAGGTATCGACAGACTCTTTATGTATCTGACGGACACACCGAATATCCGCGATGTAATTCTGTTCCCCACAATGCGTCCGGAGTAGAGGGTGCAATCGCTGGAGCTCGCAATCGCGTGGCGTTACCTCCGCAGCAGGCGGGGGTCACGCCTGTTGTCGCTGATAAGCGTGATCGCGATCGGTGGCGTTCTGGTGGGAGTCAGTGCGCTGATAGTGATCATGGGTGTCATGAATGGCATGCAGCGTGACCTCCGCGATAAGATACTGGTTGGCTCGGCGGACATCAGCATCTTTTCGTACAGCAGCGACCTGCGCATGTCCAACTGGGAAGAGGTAAATGCAAAGGTCGCGGCAGTACCGGGAGTGGAAGCCGCAGCACCTATAGTTCAGACGCATGGCCTGATTGTGAACCCCAATGGTTTTCCAACCGGTGTACGCGTCAATGGAATTCTTCCGGAAGGGATCCCCGGTGTTGATGTCACCACAATAAGAAGTCACGCGATACTTGGTGATTTCAGCTTCCATACCGCAGACGGCAGGCGCGGCGTCGTACTCGGCAAGTTGCTCGCATCCAAGCTCGGCACCTTCAGGCTTGGCGATGACATTGTGTTGATCGGCCCCGGGTCGATTACGATGAACGCCTCCACGGGTGCGATCATACCGCATGCCGATACTTTTTCGGTTACGGGAATCTTCGAGACAGGTATGTATGAGTACGATGATTCGTACGTGTACCTGTCGCTTCGTGATGCACAGAAGTTTGCAGGTATAGATCTGGATGTGACGGGGATCGAAGTCCGCACGACGGACCGTGAGCATGCAGCGGAAGTGGCAGACCGCATGCGCGCCACTGTCGACGAGCCTGTGCGCTATGTGGAGTGGCAGGAGAGCAACCGGGCACTGTTTCAGGCACTCAAGCTGGAGAAACTTGGCATGAGTGTGATTTTGCTTTTGATAGTGATTGTGGCGGCGTTCAATATTGTGAGCACGCTTACGATGGTTGTGGCGGACAAGACACGTGAGATCGGAATACTCAAGGCAATGGGTGTGAAGTCTTCATCTGTGCGCAGGATTTTTCTGCTGCAGGGAGTTGTCATCGGCGCGGTTGGGACTTTTGGAGGGCTTTTACTCGGGCTCGGTATTTCCGTGCTGCTGGAGCGCTATCATCTCATCTCCCTTGACCCATCTGTTTACTTCATAGATCACCTGCCGGTTGCGATACAGGTAACTGATGTGATTTTCATCGTATTGGCGAGTCTCGCGATAGCGGCTGCTGCGACACTGTATCCTGCGGGTCAGGCTGCAAAGCTTTACCCGGTTGACGCCATCCGGCACGAATGATGACAGCGCAGAGTGAGATCGTCTCCGGGGCCGTGGTTGCTGTTGCAGAGCCAGTTGTCGAGGCAACGGCAGTGGTCAAGGAGTTCCGCGGCGGCGATGGTTCAATTCTGAGGGTGCTGGATGAAGTTTCGCTGAGTGTTATGCGTGGCGAGATGATTGCCATTACCGCCGCAAGCGGTGCAGGCAAGAGTACGTTGTTGCATGTGCTGGGTGCGCTGGATGTACCGTCGTCGGGGAGGGTTCGTATTGGTGGCCGCGACATTTCAGCGATGCCTGAAGATGAACTTTCCGATATGCGGAACAGGCAGGTTGGGTTTGTTTTTCAGTTTCACCACTTGTTGCGTGAGTTTACAGCGCTTGAGAATGTTATGATGCCGATGCGGATCGGTGGCGTTCCTGAGCGGGAGGCACGGGATCGTGCGGAACAGTTGTTGGGACGGGTCGGTATGGGTCACCGTCAGCATCACACGCCTGCTGCACTTTCCGGTGGCGAGCAGCAGCGGACAGCGGTTGCGCGTGCGCTTGCCAATCAACCTGCGCTGTTGCTGGCGGACGAACCCAGCGGGAATCTGGATTTATTGAATGCAGAGAGGCTGCACGATCTTTTTGCGGAGCTTGCGAGCGAACTCCGTGTGGGTCTGGTGGTAGTAACACATAACCAGTCGCTGGCTGCACGTGCAGGGCGTATTCTTACACTGGAAGGCGGGCGTCTTGTGAGCGCGCGTGCAGCGGTGGACGCAGGGGTGGACGCAGGTGTGCATGCACAAGCGGACGCGCGAACGGACGTCGGAGACAGTGCAGCAGGCGCAAAGGTTGAGGAGGTACAGTGATCTGCGACAGTTGCAATACCAGGGATGCTGTTGTTCATCTGACGCGCAAGGACGGGCACGGTACGACTCAGTTGCATCTATGCGAGAAGTGCGCGGCAGAGCATGGTGTCGGGCAAATCCGGGTGGACAAGTCGCAGCATCCACTTGGTGAGATGCTGAACGCTGTCCGGCCCGAGAGTGGCAGGGAGACGCCCGCGGTTGACAGTGTGGCGTGCGAGTTCTGCGGTTCCACTATCCGCGATTTTCAGGTTACCGGTCGGCTGGGATGTGCGCACTGCTACGACGCAATGTCATCAGGGTTGCGCGACCTTTTGCGGCGCGTTCAGGGTTCGTCGTATCACGTTGGAAAGCGATACGTTCTGCCAACCGGCGAAGTGCATGGTGTCGGGGTCGATACTATCGAAGATTTGAGAAACAGACTTAAGACGGCGGTGGCGCGGGAAGAGTTCGAGTTGGCTGCCGAATTGCGCGATCGGATCCGGACTGCGCAATGACATCTCCGCGTCAGGAGCTGGACCTGTCGCTGTTGCCCGATGGAGGTGTCGGGTGGCTGGATGCATCCGGACCGCATTCGGACATAGTGATTTCCACACGAATGCGGTTGGCGCGGAATCTGGTGGGCTATGTGTTCACCGGTCGGGCGCGCGATTCGGAGCGACTCCGGATCCTGTCGCAAGTACGTGATGCATTGCCGTCGGTCCCGTCGATGGCAGGGAGCGTGCATCTCCGCCTTGATGAACTTTCCATCATAGATCGCCAGTTGCTGCATGAACGGCATCTGGTGAGCCGCGAAATTGCGGGTCTGGAGCCGAACGATCCTGTGCGCGTTGGTGCCGCTGTGGTCCTGGGAGATCGGTCTGGGCTGCTGGTGAATGAGGAGGACCACCTGAGGCTACAGACGCTCAGGTCGGGGCTTGCGGTGAGCGATGCATTTGAGGCTGTCTGTCGTCTTGATTCAGAGCTCGGCGCGCAGGTGCCATATGCGTTTCACCGTGATTTTGGTTTCCTGACAGCCTGTCCGACGAATGTGGGGACGGGGCTTCGGGCATCAGTTCTGATTCATCTGCCCGGTTTGGTCCTGACCAAGGAGATAGGGAAGGTACTGGCTGGTCTGCAGCAGATGGGTCTTACGTACCGTGGTTTATACGGAGAAGGGAGCGAGGTTTCCGGGAATTTTTTCCAGCTGTCGAACCAGACAACTCTGGGTCGATCGGAGGAGGATCTTGAGGATCTCATCACGCGCGTGGTGCATCACGTTGTTGATCGTGAGGAAGAAGCCCGGCGCGTGCTGCTCCGTGATGCAGGGTATATTATAGAGGACAAGCTCTGGCGTGCATACGGAACACTGAGGTACGCGCGGAGTCTGTCGTTTGATGAAGCGATGAACCTGTTGAGTGGTGTACGACTGGCATCGGGGCTGAAACTGATCTCCGGGCTCAGTGTATACACACTCAACAAGCTGCTTATTTTCGCGCAGGCTGCACATCTGTCGTATGGCGAGGGGAGTGGTCGGGCTCTCAGTGCGGGAGAGGTGAATCAGTTGCGTGCGAAGTACATACGCAGGGCACTGGCGAGCGAGGGAGGCGTTGTTGAATGACGCGCTTCAATCCGGTTTGAGGGGACGATGAACAACTACAACTTCACGGAACGAGTACGGAAAGTCCTGTCGATGGCGCGTGACGAAGCTGCACGGCTTCATCACGAGTACGTCGGAACAGAGCACATATTGCTTGGCCTGATCCGCGAAGGTGAAGGTGTGGCTGCCGCGGTACTTCAGAATCTCAATGTTGATCTCGACGAGATCATCCAGAAGATTGAAGACACGGTCAAGAAGGGAAAGGCAGCGCCGTCGCAGGCATCAGATCTGCCATATACGTCGCGTGCCAAGCGGGTACTGGAGCTGGCCGTGCTTGAAGCGCGCGATCTCAATCACAGTTACGTCGGTACCGAGCACATGCTGCTGGGTCTGTTGCGCGAGGAGAAGGGAATAGCCGCGCAGGTTCTTATCGATGCTGGTGTGAATCTGGATGCGACCCGCACGGAGACACTTCGTCTCCTGGGAACTGACATGCCGTCTGCCGGTTCGGTGGGATCTGGCCCGGTACCTTCCGAAAAGAGCAGCTCGATGTCTTCAGGTGCTCCTTCAGGTGGTCCGCAGCAGAAGGGTGAAAAGAAGTCCAAGACTCCGGCGCTTGATCACTTCTGCCGCGATCTGACGCAACTGGCCGCCGAGGGGCAGCTGGACCCGACGATCGGCCGTGCGAAGGAGATTGAGCGTGTCATGGAGGTCCTGACGCGTCGCAAGAAGAACAATCCTGTGCTTATCGGTGAGCCTGGTGTCGGCAAGACTGCAATAGTCGAAGGGCTGGCTCAGCTGATTGCTAATGGCGAATGTCCGGAATCGCTCAGGGATCACCGCGTGCTGTCGCTGGATATGGCGGCAGTAATTGCGGGTACCAAGTACCGCGGTCAGTTCGAAGAGCGTCTCAAGGCAGTGATGAATGAGATTGCTCAGAACAAGCAGGTGATCCTGTTCATAGATGAGCTGCACACTCTTGTGGGTGCAGGTGCCGCAGAGGGTGCTATCGATGCGAGCAACATGCTCAAGCCTGCACTCGCACGGGGCGAGCTGCAGTGTGTCGGTGCATCAACTCTCAACGAATATCGCAAGTACATCGAGAAAGACGGTGCGTTCGAGCGCCGCTTCCAGACTGTTGTTGTAGAGCCGCCTTCGATTGAAGAGACTGTACAGATTCTGGGAGGTCTCAGGAAGCGTTACGAGGATCATCACAAGGTGAATATCCCCGATGAAACACTTGTGGCAGCTGCAAAATTCTCAGACCGCTACATCACCGACCGCTTTCTTCCGGACAAGGCGATAGACGTCATTGATGAAGCGGGCGCGCGTGCGCAGCTGGCTGCGCAGGTACCGCCGCCGGAAGTCGCCGAGCTCAAGGTGAAGCTGGATGCGATAAACGCGGAAAAGGAAGCAGCCGTTCGCGATCAGAATTTTGAGCGCGCAGCGTCGTTGCGCGACAACGAACGCGAGCTGCAGACGGAGATCCGCCGGCGTCAGGAGGAATGGGAGACGCGTCGTCAGTCGTGGCGTCCTACGCTGAGCGAGGAGGATATTTCCTTCATCGTGAGCCGCTGGACGGGGATACCGGTCACCAGGCTTCAGGAAGCGGAGACTTCGCGTCTTTTGCGGATGGAGGAGGAGCTGCACGGTACAGTGGTCGGTCAGGATGAGGCGATCAAGGCGCTGTCGCGTTCGATCCGTCGGAGTCGAGCCGGTCTCAAGGATCCACGCAGGCCTATCGGTTCATTCATCTTTTCCGGACCAACGGGTGTTGGAAAGACGGAACTGGCGCGTGCGCTGGCCAAGTTCCTTTTCGCCGATGCATCTGCGCTTATCCGGGTGGATATGAGCGAGTACATGGAGAAGTTCTCTGTGTCGCGGCTGATCGGTGCACCTCCGGGGTACGTTGGGTACGAGGATTCGGGGACGCTGACCAAGGCTATTCGCCGGAAGCCGTACAGCGTGGTACTTCTGGACGAGATCGAAAAGGCGCACCCGGATGTCTTCAACATCCTGCTTCAGGTGCTGGACGAAGGGCATCTGACGGACAACTACGGCAGGGTGATTGACTTCAAGAACACGGTGGTCATCATGACATCGAACGTGGGTGCCAAGGATATCACCCGTGGCAAGGCGCTTGGTTTCGCCGGTCGCGACAGCCAGGGCGATTTCGAGAGGATATCGGAGAAGGTCAAGGAGGAGATGGGGCGGGTCTTCAATCCCGAGTTCCTGAACCGCCTGGACGATGTGATTGTATTCCACCCACTTGGGAAGGAACACATTGCACAGATCGTCGGTATTCTCTTCCGCGAGGTACAGAACCGGCTGGCCGAAGAGGAGATGTCGATCCGTCTTACGGACGCCGCAGTAGAGTTCCTTGTCTCGCACGGGTTCGACGAGCACTTCGGGGCACGCCCTCTAAAGCGTGCCATCCAGCGGTACATTGAGGATCCCCTCTCCGAGAAGATCCTGATGGGCGAATTCTCCAAGGGCGACGACATCGAGGTAGATGCTATCCCCGGGGAGAAGGAGAAGCTGGAGTTCCGGGTATTGTCTCCATCCCCTCAGGCGTAGCAGTTCCTGCCTGAAACGGCCGGATCCCAAAGGGTCCGGCCGTTGGCCTTTCCAGTGTATATTTCCGGGCTATATGCAGATCAGTACCGGTATGCCCCGAGCGGGCTCCCAGACAGAGTATCAGAAATCAGGATTGCCACGTGTGTGGCAGGCCACCGTGTTTGTTGCAGCCCTGTTGCTGCTGTATCCGATGCCCAGGCTCGGTGCGCAGGAAACTGTTGGCGCCTGCGCGACGCCCGATTCCATCGCGGTACGCGGTGCTTCGCGGGTGCGAGCTCAGAGCGTCATTACAGACGGAGGGCTGAGTCGCACGAATATCACCTTTCTGGCTGTACAGCGTGCAATACGTGCTTTGTACGCCACGCAGCAGTTTGAAAGCGTAGAGGTGGTTTGCGATCAGGAAGCGGTTCCCGGTCGCACATTGGTCGTTTATGAGGTGAAGGAGCGTCCGGTGCTCGGCAGTATCACCGTGACCGGTGGAGAGGCGATTTCGGAGCGCACGTTGCGCGACAAGATTGATCTGACGATCGGACGGCCGCTAAACCCCGCAATGGTTACACGCTCGCGTGCCCGCATTGATTCCACGTACGAGGTGAATGGTTATTACCTCGCCAATGTGGTAATTGACAGCGCAGTACTTGCTGACGGGCGAATCGGTCTGACCTACACGGTGGACGAAGGGCGCAGGCTTGCCATTTCCGGAATTGATATTGTCGGAAACTCACTTGTCAGTGACAAGACCATTGTTGGTGCAATGAAAACAAAGCCAGAGGGTTTCTGGTTTTTCCGCAAGGGCGATTATGACGACGACAAGTTCGTAGGTGATCTGGGTGAACGGATACCGTTGTTGTATTACCGCCTCGGATTCATAGATGCGCGTGTAGTGGGCGATTCGCTGGTGGTGGATCGCGATCATGGTAAAGGAATGCTCAGGGTCGAAGTGGAGGAAGGGCCACGCTACAGCATCGGTACCTTTGAACTCGCAGGGAACAGGCGTTTTTCGAACCAGGAGCTGCGTCGCTTTTACCCGTTTGACAGCGGTGGTGTTGGATCCACGCTCACGGATAAGGTGAAAGATCTGGTGTTCCGCAAGGAGAGCGCACCTGAAGGGATTTTTGACCAGCAGAAGTGGGATGAGTCTCTTGAGAAGGTCAACAATTTTTACCGGAATCAGGGGTATCTGTATGCCCAGGTGCATCCGGTGGTTGAGCGCCGTGTTGGTGCCGACTCGCAGCCGGTAGTGAACCTGCGCTGGGATATCGATGAGCGGAATCCAGCCATCATCAACCGTGTGATTGTACTTGGAAACGATTACACGACTGAGGATTGCATCCGTCGCCAGATATTCCTTGTGCCCGGTGGCGTATTCAATCAGGAAGCGCTTATCCGCAGCTACCAGAGCATAAGTAATCTCGGCCTTTTTGAGTCACCGATGGCGTTCCCTGACTATCGTCCGATCAACGATGAAGGGGATGTTGATATTGTGTTCCGCGTGAAGGAGAAGCGCACCGGGAGTTTCAATTTCGGCGCCTCGATGGGGCAGGGCGGAGTGGGAATCGGTGGCTTCATAACAGTTGAGCAACCGAACCTCTTTGGCCTTTGCAAGCGCGGTCAGTTGAACTGGCAGTATGGCCGCTTCTTCAATGACTTCACTGCAACTTTTTCTGATCCAGCGCTCAAGGGGTCACGCGTATCCGGTACTGTAAGTGCTTATCGCACTCAATCCCGGTTTATCGTAAGCAACCTGGGTTCCAACATCCGTACTGGCGCTCAGCTGCGCGCCGGTCTGCCGACACCATGGTCGTATCTGTCAACGCTGGCAGTGTCATACAGCGCTGAGGCCGCGACATTCACGGGTGGTCAGGTCGGCGGCGGATTGTGTTCCAGGAATTGCATCCGTTCAAGTATGGGTGTGGGTTACACCTACGATACCCGTTTCGGGCTGCCGTTTCCTTTTGCGGGTTCGTTGCGGTCGATAGATGTAGACCTGAGCGGCGGCCCACTGGGTGGCTCGGTGAATTTCCAGCGGGTGACGGCGGAGTACCGGGCCTACTCGCAGCTTGCGCAGTTTGGTGGTACCAACCCAGGGTCTCAGCCAGTGCAGATTGTGTTGGGGCTGACGTCCCGCAGTGGTGCACTGTTCGGCAACTCCGGTCCGTTCTTCTTCCAGCAGAAGTTTGCGGTTGGCGGCGTTCAGTTCGGGCAGATGCTCCGCGGCTATCCGGAGTTCTCCATTACCCCTGGTGGTTATCTTACGAACACCAGCCAATACCGGGCTGATACAGTATCTTTTGGCAACGCTTTTACAACCCTGACCGGTGAGGTCGGCGTTCGACTTAACCAGGCCATGTACTTCAACGTTTTTGCCGATGCAGGCAACAACTGGAGTTCGCCCAGGGAGTTCAACCCAACCCGGCTATACCGTTCCCTTGGGTTCGGTGTATCAACCGTAACGCCGCTCGGGCCACTGGGGCTCGATCTTGCCTACGGTTTTGACAGGGTCACGCCGGATCCTGTCACGGGCCGTGGAGTTCCAGATCCGCGGTGGCAGTTTCACTTCAGACTTGGTCAGCTTTTTTAGGAGCCCTGATGCGCACTTCCGTTTTCGTCGGTTTTACCATGATGCTGTGCGGTGCAACAACTGTTGCGTCTGCCCAGACCGCCGTACCCAGGTTCGCGTATGTGAACTCCCAGGTAATCCTCCAGTCGGCCCCGGGTCGCAATGAGGCCGAGGCGGCCTTCCAGAAGGAATACCAGGCACTTGAGGCACAAGCGAAGAAGCTTACAGACTCACTCCAGGCCCTGACAGTTGCCTTCCAGAAGGACGAGCCCGGGCTGTCTCCGCAGGCCCGCGAAGCCAGAATCAAAGTCCTGCGGGACCACGAGACTGAGTTCGACGGGAAAGTGCAGCGTCTTCGCGAGCAGGCACAGCAGAAGGAAGCCGAGCTTATGCAGCCGATCGTCGACAACGTGAAGAAGGTGCTCGAAGACTTCCGGACTGAGAATAGTTACACCTTCATTTTTGATGTCGGGCAGGGATCAGTGATCGTTGCTGCTGACAAGAATCTGGATGTCACGGAGCGGGTAATTGCAAAGCTGCGTCTGAGCGCGCCCAAGCCGGCTGGTCCGACAACATCACCTGCCGGTATCAAGCGTCCGTAGGTGAGTCAACTTGAGTGATTCAATTGGTTCCACAACAGCTGTAACTGCCGGCGGTGACGGGCGACCCCCGTTCACCGCCGCTGACATTGCTGGCATCGTGGGTGGCGCTGTGCATGGCGACTCTGGCGTTGTAGTAACTGGAGTCGCGCCGCTGGACCGGGCCAACGGGAACCAATTGAGTTTCCTGGCTGGCGAGCGTTATCTGTCGTGGTTCACCAATACAAAGGCGGGAGTTGTAATCACGACCCCGGCGCTCAGTGAACGGAAGACAACAGCTTCGGCTCTTGTAGTGGTGGAGAAGCCGATGGATGCGATGGTTCGGTTGCTTTCGTATTTCCATCAGGAAGATCAACGCCCAGCCGGGATTCATCCTTCCGCGGTAATCGCGAGTAGTGCTGTTCTCGGAGAAGACGTAACGATTGGCCCCTATGCGGTAATCGAAGAAGGGGTAGTGATCGGGAACGGTTCATGGATTGGTGCACATAGTGTGGTTGGTGCCAATAGCACGCTCGGCAATAGCGTTCGGATCCACCCAGGTGTCACGGTCTACCCACGTGTGGAGATCGGAAACCGTGTGATTTTACATGCGGGTGCACGTGTCGGGAGGGAAGGGTTTGGTTTTGTGCCGACTCCGGACGGTGTACGTCGCATTCCGCATGTCGGTAGGTGTGTCTTGTCGGATGACGTGGAGGTTGGTGCCAACAGTTGCGTGGATCGCGGTTCTGTGGATGACACTGTGATTGGTGCAGGCACCAAAATAGACAGTCTTGTGCAGGTCGGGCATAACGTGCGGATTGGACGCCTTTGCTTTATTGCATCACAGGCAGGGCTGGCTGGTTCAACCCGTATTGGAGACGGAGTGCAGCTGGGTGGTCAGTCGGGAATTTCCGGTCATGTCGAGCTGGGAGATGGTGTCTCGATCGCGGCTCAGGCAGGAGTGATCAGCGATATCCCCGCAGGTGAGACCTGGTCCGGGTATCCAGCGCGTCCGCATCGCGAGCAGCTGCGCGCTCACGCTGCTTTGAGACGTCTTACGCAAGTAATCAGACCACTTGAGACTCTGCTGAAAGGGGAGGAGAAGCGCTGATCATGGCGTCTGAGCTCGAACTTCCCTGTTCAGGTCAGCGTCGTACCATTGCCGCTTCGGCTACTTTGTCCGGAGTTGGCTTGCATCTGGGGCAGCCGTGCACGCTCAACTTCCTTCCTGCACCAGCGGGCAGCGGTATCTGGTTCCGCCGCTCCGACCGCCCCGACGGTACCGGCATCCAGGCACTGGCGACGCTGGCGGTTGAAGCTGACAGACGTACGCAACTGGGAAGCGGCGAAAATGCTTTTCACACTGTGGAACATGTTCTTGCAGCTGTCGGCGCGCTCAACATCGACGATCTCATTATTGAGATGGACGCCGCTGAGCCCCCGGTGATGGATGGCTCAGCGAAGGCATTTTTTGAGGTGCTGGCGGAAGCCGGTGTTGTAGATAACGGTGGTACGCCCGAATGGCTTGTGGTACGGAAGCCGATTCGGTTTGAGAGTGGCGAGAGTGTGTATGAGGCCCGACCGTCCGACAGGTTCGTACTGGATGTTTCAATTGATTTCAGGGACCCGGTGATAGGAAGCCAGTCGCGCAGTACTGTGGTTTCTCCGCATGCGTTCCGGGATGAACTTGCAGCAGCACGCACTTTTGGTTTTCTGAGTGAGGTAGAGCAGCTCAGGTCGCTGGGGCTTATCCAGGGTGCTACAACAGCCAACGCCCTCGTGCTCGATGGTTCCAGGGTGGTTGACAACGAGTTGCGCTGGCCCGATGAATTTGTGAGACACAAGTCGCTCGACTGTGTGGGTGACCTGACTCTGACCGGTGCACGGATCCGTGCTCATATTACCGCAGTAAGACCCAGCCATCGTGGTACCGTAGCTTTCGCAAGACAACTTATGACTCAAGCCTCCAGGGAGTCCGCCGTGTTCAACATTGAAGACATCATGCGGGTATTGCCGCACAGATACCCATTTCTTCTCGTGGATCGTATCCTCGAAGTCGAGGAAGGGAAGAGGATTGTCGGCATCAAGAATGTCACGATCAATGAGCCCTTTTTCCAGGGACACTTTCCGGGCCACCCTATTATGCCCGGTGTGCTGATCATTGAATCCATGGCGCAGACGGGTGGTATGCTGCTGATGCGCACGATAGATGATCCGGAAAGCAAGGTTGTTTACTTCATGTCGCTGGACAAGATCAAGTTCCGCCGTCCGGTGAAGCCTGGCGATCAGTTGCGCATTGAGCTGGATGTCATTCATATGCGTGGCAATTCCTGCAGGATGCGCGGCTATGCAAAAGTGGATGGCGAGGTCGCCACAGAAGCGGAATTTGCTGCGATTGTAAGAGAGAGATGACTGCCCGCATTCATCCAACAGCAATCATTGACCCGAGCGCGTCCCTTGGTGAGGATGTGGAGGTGGGTCCATGGTGCATTGTAGGCCCCAACTGTACGCTTGGCGACGGGGTTGTGCTTTCGCCGCGGTCAACTCTTGAACGCAACGTCCGGCTGGGTGCGCGCGTGCACGTGGGCATCGGCGCGGTATTGGGTGGTGATCCACAGGACCTCAAGTACAAAGGTGAGGAAACCTGGGTTGAGGTAGGCGATGACAGCGTGGTACGTGAGTATGCGACTATAAACCGCGGTACTGCGCACTCGCTGGTTACACGGGTCGGGCGCGAGTGCTTTATCATGAGCTATGTCCACCTGGCGCATGACTGCCAGCTGGGAGACAACATAATTATTTCCAACGGCACCCAGCTTGCAGGTCACATCACAGTCGAAGACAGAGTCACCATCTCCGGGCTTTGCGCCATTCATCAGTTTGTGCGCATCGGGCAGTATGCATTTATTGGGGGCTGTTCGCGTGTTTCGCAGGATGTGCCACCATTTGTGCGCGCTGTGGGAAATCCGATGAAGCTGTTTGGTCTCAACTCAGTCGGGCTTCAGCGCAGTGGATTTGCTCAGGTAACGGTGCGCGAGCTCAAGAAGGCGTACCAGATGTGTTTTCGCTCGGAGCTGAATCTTTCGCAGGCTGTGGAGCGCGCGCGGTCGGAGATTGAGCAGATTACAGAAGTTCAGGCATTTCTGGACTTTCTGGAAACCAGTCAGCGCGGCGTTGGATCATGACAACGGTTGTGGCATGAGCTTTCATCCTGGCCTTAAGATGCCCCGGATCGGCGTGGTCGGAGCCGGCGGTCTGGGCGTGCATCATGTGCGCATACTCCGCGATATGGCAGGTGAGCGTTTTGTCGGGTTTTACGACGACAACCCTGCGCGCGCGTCGCAGGTGGCGGCTGCTCATGGTGTTTATACCTGTCGCACACTTGATGAGTTGCTCAGCGAAGTTGATGCTGTTTCAATTGTTGTTCCGACGACCTCACATTTTGAAGTTGCACGCGCGGCGATAAGCGCGGGGAAGCATGTATTTGTCGAGAAGCCGTTCACGGTTTCGCTTGAGGAAGCCGATGAACTGATAGCACTCGCAGATGACCGCGGCGTGCTTATTCAGGTGGGTCACGTTGAGCGCTTCAACAGGGCGGTGCGGGCGGCTATGCCTTATATCGACTCGCCCCGCTTCATTGAGAGTGACAGGCTTGCTCCGTTCAACCCCCGCGGCTCGGATGTAGCAGTTGTACTCGACCTCATGATTCACGATCTGGATCTGGTGCATACGCTTGTCCGGTCGCCGATTGCTGAGATCAGGGCAACTGGTATCCCTGTGCTGACTCCGCAGATTGATATTGCGAACGCGCGGCTGGCGTTTGAGAATGGTGCGGTTGCCAATATCACTGCGAGTCGCGTGTCGCGTGAACGGCTCAGGAAGCTGAGGCTCTTCCAGCGGAGTGGCTATCTGTCGCTCGATCTGGCAGCCGGTACAGGTGAGTTCTTCCGTATGCGTCCGGACTTCAACCCAGCTGAACTGATGCACGCCCCTCGTGCACTGGAGTCGGTGGTGGAACGCATTGTGATAGAGGGGAGCGACGAGGAGCCGCTGGTGCTGGAGCTGACGCAGTTCGTGGATGCAGTGATGGGGCGGGGTGAAGTCTCTGTGACGGGCAGGGAAGGGCGTGAAGCACTCAAGGCTGCGTTACAGATTGTGGGCGCCATTGAACAGGCAGCAACGACAGTGTCAAACCCGATTGTCGGCGGCACTTCAGGTGCGTGAGATCCTGTTCGTTGCCGGCGAGGCTTCGGGCGATCTGCACGCAGGAAAAGTGGCGGAAAGTATCCGGTCCCTGGCCGGTGATGTGCGCATGAGTGGCGTTGGCGGAGAGCATATGCGTGCTGCTGGTGTCGAACTTATTGAGCACGTCAACGATCTGGCTGTGATGGGATTTGTTGAAGTCATTGAACACCTGCCGAAGCATTGGTCGTTGATGCGGCGCATCCGACAGAAACTTGAGTCGGGGAAAGTTGGGCTGGTGATTCTCATTGACTATCCTGGCTTCAACCTAAAGGTGGCCGCGGCCGCAAAGAAGGCTGGCGTGCCTGTGCTGTACTATGTGGCACCGCAGGTCTGGGCGTGGGGCGCTGGGAGGCTGCCAAAGATCGCTGAGGTTGTTACGAAAGTGGCGTGTATCCTGCCATTTGAAGAGGAATTGCTGTGTAGCCATGGTATTGATGCGACTTTTGTCGGGCATCCCTTGCTGGACCGCGCCGAGTTTCTGCCGACGCAGGCGGAAGCACGTGCAGCGCTCGGCTTGCCTGAGAGTGGTGAGCTGCTCGCAGTCTTTCCTGGAAGCCGCAGAGCTGAAATTCAGCGGCACCTCGTACCGTTCAATGAGGTAGCGCGCGAGCTTACCCGTCTCAGGCCCGGACTGAGAACGGTAGTTGCTGTAGCACCGACGGTGGAGATCAGCCAGTCGGATTGCGAGTACCCACTGGTGCGTGATGCCTCTTTCACTGTTTTGCGCGCGGCTGATGTTGGGATGCTCAAGAGTGGCACGACCACGCTGGAAGCTGCGGTGGCCGGACTGCCGCATGTGATTGGATACCGCACGAATCCTGTCACTTATCAGCTGGCACGGCGGCTTGTGAAGATTCCACATATCGGGCTGGTCAACGTGGTTGCAGGTCGCGAAGTATCCAGGGAATACGTGCAGGAGAAGCTGGTGCCGACAGTGGTTGCAGCGCAGCTGTTACGTCTTCTTGAAGGAGATGCGCGGGAGGCAGCACTCAGTGGTTTGAACCAGGTTCGATCAGGGCTTGGTACTCCGGGTGCTGCAGATCGTGTGGCGCATATGGCACTCGCAATGGCACTCGCCATAGCCACGGTGACATGAGTGTGAAGGCCGATGGTGCGCAACCGAGCCTCCGTGTCAGGGTGGCGATCTTTCTTGGTACCGCATTGCTGCGCGTGCTTGGTGCAACCTGGCGTCTGCGCTCGGTTGGGCGTGAAGAGATAAGTGGACGGGACCCGGGTGAGCCACGGG
>CAZDMG010000024.1:20538-27654 GCA_964506655.1 uncultured Gemmatimonadaceae bacterium | reverse complement strand
TGCCGGCACTCCTATATCGGTACCCAGCCCGGTGAGGTCGCCTGGGTCGCTCTGGAACGGATTCTGGCCAGTGAGCGACCAGGTACCATCAACCGTGATCGTGACACCAGACATGATCTGACCCGTACTGGAATACTCGAACGCGTCGCCAACGGTGGAGGTAGTGGTGACAGTAAACTCCACTTCATTGGACACCACATAGCCGCGGCTGACTGCTACCGGGCCGGTGCTTGCACTTTCCGGGACCTTGACCTCTATCAGGCTATCAGACCATGACACGATTTCAGTCACTTTGATCCGGTTGAACTTCACGGAATTGCCGTGCTGGGACGGACCGAAATTCTTGCCCAGAATAGCCACAGTTGTACCCACTGGACCGCTCGCAGGTGAAAGAGAAGCGATCTCCGGGGTCAGCACGCCAATGCGGAACACCACGGACTGTCGGTCAACTACAGTACCGTCGACAAGCGCAGTGACGCTCAGCAGATACTCGGTCGAGCCCTCCTGATTGAAACGGAAGGTGTCCACTGGGATTGGCGCAACTGTTACATAGCGGAGGCTGTTGGGTGGCAGTGAGACTGTCTGCTGGGTGGAATAGTGTCCGGTACCTACAGGCGCACCTGTAGCAGTGATGTCCACCCAGACACTCACCTCTTCAGCTCTGGTGCGTGATGAGTTGCTGAGCTGGATCCCGCTTGATGATGAGATCGCAGAGACATCCCCCGGGAATGGTTCAGCCCGATTGCCTGAAGTCAGGTGGCGGAAAGAGTAGCCATTGCTTCGTTCATGATCCCATCTGAAGTCATAAACCGCCGAGGGTGCATCGGGCGTTGCCGGCTTGACGACGCGCAGTGCTCTCTCGAGAAGGTTGATACGTACGACGCCATCGCCTGCGTGTATGTCGGCTGGTATTGTCAGTGTGACCATGTTGTGCAACACGGTCATTGGATCGATTATTTCGCTCCAGGTCTTAACCGTGTATCCGGCGGCGTTGTCACTTGTGCTGGCAGGGTCGTGCACAAGGAAACTGTTCCTGTTCTGATAACCGACAACCACCACAGCATGATTCCACTGTCCGACAAAGAGCGCCACGGGTCGTTTGTTGACGCCTATCTCCCGCAGGATATAATCGCGCATCTGATCCCTGTTGATACGATCCCACGTCTGCCGCAACGGACGTACACCTGTACGCGCACGGACCAATTCGGCGATCCCCGATCCGAAGCGGAACGAAGCCGAAGTAATACCGCTTTCATCGACGCCGGTCTTGCCGATGATATCAACGATGGAGCGCTCCTGTTCGAAATTCACGGCCTGCGTCACCATTTGCAGTGATGCCGCCCAGCAGTAGTCCGACTGCCCCTGGCTGTAATAAGGGATAGCCAGCGGGCCGGCTGAGGCCGGTGGCTTGGCGCCAAAGAGCCACTCTACAACACGCGACGAAAAGTGATCCGTCTCGATAACTGCAAAGGGCTTTCCATCGATCATGCGTATCGAAAACGGTTCAGCCGTTATGGCGCCCGTAGATTCATCAAGCAGCCCTGCGGATACGTTTTCAGCATCATCCGCAGTCATCCCCTGTGTAAGAGGTACGCGGATCTCCACGGGCTTAAGAAAACTTGTAACAGAAGCGGTACTTGAAATTACGCGCCGCTCGGTTGCACCTGTACCGTCAAACCAGGTAGCTGGGGTTTTCTTTGCAACGGTAACCGTTACGGTTGTCGAAACCGCGCCATCCGGGAAGACCACAGCAGTGCCGTCTTCCAGCGATACAGTACCGCCGCTTGCTGTGATCTGACCTGTGCCGTAGGTCGGGTTTGTTGGCGGTGGCTGGGGTGGTGGTTCAACCGGGGAATCCTTGCCGCATGCAGCGAGAAGGAGGGGAGTCACCAATAGCGTCGTCTTGATCAGGTTACGCATAGTTCAGAGCATCCTCGCTCAAAAGTGTGGCCACAGAGGCGACAAAACCCGCTGCTGCACTCCTGTCCAACGGAAGATGCGAGCATACGGGGCAATGCGTCTCAATCTTCCTGACGATACAAGAACCGGTGTATATGCACAGTCAGGAAATGCATCACAATCGGCAGGGACTATGCTGGCAATTGCGCGGGTAAACCCGTACGCCGCTCCGGCCAGTGCATGCTGTGACAGGCTTTCCGTTTGGACTGCGCGTATGTAGAAGCACAGCAGTCTCACATTTGGAGTATCCACATGCTCTCAATACGGAATTCCCAGTCAGCTTTTTCTCGCGCCAGATTAGCCGGTACGGCGGCAGCGATCATTCTTTCTCTTGTTCTGGGCGCCTGCGGCGGCAGCGACTCGCCACCCACCGGCCCGCCTGACAATGGCAATCCGCCGCCGCCGCCAAACACGACGCCAGGGCCACCGGCACGCGTGGTCATTCAGGCCGGTAACGGTCAGCGCGGCGACCCAGGAGCGGCGCTCCCGGTTTCACCCAAAGTGCTTGTTACCGATTCAGCCGGCAAGGCAGTGTCCGGTGTCGGTGTGGTGTTCCGGGTTGACTCCGGTGGCGGCACGGTAACCACACCCAGTGCATCTACTGCCACAGACGGCACCGCGTCTGCCGGAACATGGCTGCTGGGCAATACAGAAGGCTCAAATGTGCTCGTTGCAACAGTGGGCTCGCTGCCTCCGGTACGCTTTAGTGCCATTGCCGAAGTAAGCATAAGCACCGTTGCACAGCAAAACGTAGCCGCTGGTGGTGGTACTCTTAACGTCACGCAGGGGATACTGAGTGGCACGAAAATCGTACTGCCGCCCTCAGCGCTGCCAGCTGCAAGCTGGACGCTCGGGCAAAAGCCCGTCTCTACGTGGCCTGCAACTGAAAACGTCACTCCGGTAGGCGCCGTACTTCACATCACGAGCACAGCTACAGGTGTCGCAGCCACGCCGATCACCGTTACGCTCCCGGCGCCCACGCCTGAGGCCGGCACAAAGTCGTTTGTGATTATGCGAAACACAGCGGGGAGTGGCATGCAGGTGCTCCAGACTGTCTCTTCTGAAGACGGCCTGATAACTGCTGCCACGACCAACTTTGATCCCGGCACACTGACCACTGCAGCAGCTGGTCGCTTCAACAGTCTGTTTGATGGGACAGCATCTGCCGGAAGCGGATATGACGTGGACGTGGTCGTAGCGAATATCCCAGTCGCCAAACTTGATGGCGATGTGGACACTGGTTTCCGCCCGGGCACGGACGACTGGGACTTTCCGATGCTCCCTACATCGTACGGGAATGTCGCCACAGTAGCTGGTACCCCGACTGAAGTCGGTGCCGCGATTTCACAGATGGTGTACTTTGCGAGCTTAAAGAGCGCCCGCGGTGCGCTTACCGGCCGCTACCGCGGGATAAAGAGTGTAGGCGAAACAAACCGTGTCGGATTTCACAGCGCGGCTTACACATCGCACTCCGATGCGCTTGGTAATCTGATCGCATCAGTCCGCACGATTCGCACATCGATGCGCGCCACAATGGTGGACCAGACATTTCACGATGTGCTCAAGGCAAACATGATTGTAACCGGTCTGCCGCAACTCATGGTCGCAACCTACGGTGATGACCAATGGATACCACTTACAGCTTATCGCGTGGTCTCAGGGCGCGTGGATGTCGCAAACCCATTCAGGCAGGGTACCACGGAATCAATCCAGTTCAGCTCAGGCGCATTTGAAAAGCCATCTCTTGTGCGGAGCATAAGTGGCAATACCGGCACACCCGACTGGATCGGTGCCACGGCTATAGGTCAGTGGATCAACACATCGAAGCTTGCAGGTAATCTCAACACCATCATCGACGGCGGAGAGCCAGGTGGTGTAAGCACGTGGCCCAGGGCCAGGCTTGAAACACGGGGTGGTCTGGTAGATGACACGTCACTGGTACTGGTGGATGACTCAGTTCGTTTCTGGTTTACCTGCAATGAGTGCAAGACATCGACTGTATCAGTGCTGACGGCGCAGGGGGTAGAGCCATTCGTCGGTATCATGGTAGACGGCAACGGAAACCCGGCGTCCCAGTTCAACGGTCAAGGTGACGTCGGAGCACTTGCAGAGCAAACAGGTCCGATATCAACGCGCATTGGTTTTGTGAACTTTGAGTCGGCGACGGTGAGTGATGTATCGTGGCTCGACTTCAAGTGGTACAAGGTGTACAAGTGGGTGCTGGATTGGACTGAGAAGGATATGGTGGTACGCGTCGGGGAGGACACGACGCTCTCGGTCACGGTAAATGGTCCAGCGGCACCGGATCACCGATTCCGGTGGACGATAGGCAGCAGTGGAGACGACCAACAGGTAATCACGACTGACAGCCCGACGGTGAGTGTGGTATTCGCTAAAGACGGTGAGACACCGATTATGGCGGAGATGCTGCGTAAGAGCGACGGACGGGTGATTGCCCGGGTGAGCGGCAAGGTCACTACAACACAAAAGCCGTGGGCAGCGTGGCGGATAACTTCATTCCAGACTGTCGAACGCTTTGAAGGACTGCGCCACACAACCATGCCTCAGACTTCGACGTCCTATTGGTCGTCATTCCTGGGTGGTACATGGCTGGGCGGCCCTGGTCCGACGCAGTACCTGCTGGATCGAATTGTGTGGGACAGCTCTGCTATGGCAAATATTGAAGAGGGAAGGCTACCCGGTGCAATAGTTTTCCTGAGCCGTGATGCGTCAGGCGAAGATGGAGAGCCTGTGCCTTCCAACGCCGCGAGCGTACATGGTGTCTACCTGGTGACTGGTCAGAGGATTCCGGAACCCAGTGGTGGTTTCCCTCCGATCCCAACGCTGCAGGGCGGGGATTTGCAGTTCGGGTCAGCAATGGCTTTGGCAATTGCTGATTCGATTCGCTATATCGGAGAAAGACCCGGTCAACCGAACTCCTGCAACCCGCTCTTTCAGTATTACTACAATGAGTCCGGCAATCTTCTGAACGGGAAAAGTGGTACCATCAGAGGGCTTTACTGGTCATGGATTGGAGGAGTGGTACAGTGGTTCAACGAACCGGTGGCCGCGCGCTCAATCGAGATAACGAGCGACGATGGAGAAACACTGACTGGCACCATCACTCTTGTCTTCCGGCTCAATAAGACCTGCCCGACCGATCCCATAGCCGATCGCCAGGTGCCATGGTATCAGAAATACGGCTTCCAGGCGAAGCGCATGCACTAGCACCGCTTGCGACACACGTTAACCGGCAGCCTTCGGCTTTGACGCGCGCACGAAGGCTGCCATAACGCGTCCATCAACCTCATCAATCTGGGAGTCATCGAGCCCCGCACCTGAAAGGAACTCACGTGCATCCTCGCTGCGGTAGACTCGCGTGGGTTCGATATCAACATCCGTGAAGCCGGTGCTTTCAAGTAGCTCCCGGAATTCAGTTTCGCCGAGTGCACCGGCAACGCAGCCGACCCAGAGCTCCATGCTGCGACGCAGCTGCTGTGGGATTTCGCCGCGCACAACGACATCGCTTACAGCGAACCGGCCACCTGGTCGCAGCACACGGAAAGCTTCGCTCAGCACTCTGGTTTTATCGCCGGACAGGTTGATAACGCAGTTGGAGATGATGACATCCACCGAGTTGTCGGGGAGCGGGATCTCTTCGATTTGTCCTTTAAGGAACTCCACATTCCGGACCCCGGCTTCTGCTGCATTCTTGCGTGCGAGCTGCAGCATGTCATCGGTCATATCGAGTCCGTATGCTTTGCCATGTTCGCCGACGCGTCTGGCAGAGAGTATGACATCAATGCCGCCACCTGACCCGAGATCAAGCACGGTCTCACCGCTGTGCAGTTCTGCCAGCGCAGTTGGGTTCCCGCAGCCGAGTGATGCGAGGACGGCAGCGGTTGGCAGCTCGTCGGTTTCGCCGTTGACGTAGAGGTTCGAGGTAATCGGATCGACCGTCCCGTTGAAAGCGGAAGCACCGCAGCAGGAGTTGACGGGCCCGCAGCAGGAAGCGGGTTCAGGTATTGAATCAACGGTTGCGAGTACACGTCTGGCTGCCTCGCCGTACCGCTCACGCACGAGCTGGGTGACGGAGTTGTTGTCGGGGGTGGTCATAGCGACTGTTGTGTTAGTGCGTGGGTGAGATCCCGGGCTTCTTTAAGTGCGCTGGGCGAGAGTGTGTAATAGGACCAGCGTCCTTCCTTGCGATCGGTTACAAGACCGGCCTCGCGCAGCACCTTCAGGTGGTACGAGAGCCGCGACTGTGCAGCGTCGAATGCATCCTGCAGCTCACAGACGCACAGCTCACCGCCCCGAAGCGCCTCCAGCACCCCGAGTCTGGTCTCATCCGAAAGTGCGTGAAAGAGCTGGGCAGCTCGCACCGTGTCGATAGCTGGAGCAGCGGGCATATACCGAATAATACAACAAATCTTTTTGATATGTCAAGTGAGGGGCGGGTCAGCCATGCCTGTCTTCTTCAGTTCAGGTGGGACAAAATTGCAGCACTGAGTCCTGGAAGAGCCTTGATATCGATTCGCGAGGAGAGTGCATCCTGCTCAAGTAGAGGACGCGAGAGGTATGGGTGGAATTTCTCGAAAATCAGATTCATCTCCTTACTGAGCAACTTCGGTACCTTGTCTTCGGCCAGTTCGCGGAGTGCGGCGCGCAATCCCGGCGTACTGTCACCATGGATATCAATGAAGCCATCGTAAGTATCAACTCTCAGGCCAACTGCCCGAAGTGCAAGCGCGAGCGTGAACGTCCTGACGGTTCCGGATCTGGTCGCTATAAGTGAATTCGAAGCACCTGCATGTAGCCACCTGGAGCTGCTGAAGCCAAATTGGCTGTACTGGAGTCGTGCTTCCTGCAACAATGTTGCCGCGGTACTGTCCAGATACAACGGAACGGCCTCACCTTCAAGAATTGAGAACATCTTCTCAACAACCCGATCGTGTACTACCCCTGGATCTCCGCCAAAACTCGGAGGTCGACCACCCGAAGAAGGAGCTACCACCACAATCCTTTGTCGGTCATCGACACTCAGAATCGTCCATCGGCGTCCAGAGAATATGAGCAAATGGCCGGGTGCGACGACATTGTCAATTGGCATCGTCCCAAGAGTCTTCCCTTCCGCTACAATCCGGTACTCCTCGGGGG
>CAZDMG010000024.1:0-20528 GCA_964506655.1 uncultured Gemmatimonadaceae bacterium | reverse complement strand
AAAAAGCTGTAGTGATCCACAACCCTTTCACCCACACGCCCGGGCAGCAAGAGTCCATCTGTGCTTTGCTCAAGCAGCCCAACGTCTTCCCGGCCCATTGCGCGGAGCACATCCATGAACAATGTGACACTGACTGTACGGAACGGGCCAACTTCGCACAATATCCTGTAGATACGCTTTGCAGACGCACCAGCATATTCACCAATCACCGAGAGGATCTGGTGCACCAGCGTAGACAGATGAAGAGCTTCGGCCTGCGGCGGCTCGCACCAACCCTCCAGTAGCAGTTCAATCATAGCAACGGTTCGTATCAGGCTCAGCCGTAAGCCGTCGACAGGGTTGCTTCTGGCATTCAATTGACTCTCGACAATGTACTGTCGCAAAGTCGTGATCTGCCCCGGTCGCCGCCCGGATCTACCCAGACGCTGCCTCAGTGCAGCCACACTGTACGGCGCACCTATTTGAGCTACCGTATCTATGTCACCAATGTCAATGCCCAGTTCGAGGGTTGAAGTACAAACCGCTGTAGTTGGCACTCGTCCAGCCCTTAGTCTGTTCTCTACGAAATTTCGATGATCGGCCGAGAGGCTTGAATGGTGTGGGAAAAACTCCTGAGGCAGGTTCTGATCCTCACAAAGCGTTCGTAAGGAGTCTGCATAGAACTCAACTGACTTTCGGGAACCAGCAAATATCAGATTGGATCTGCCTCGGAGCACCTTCAATAGATGCTCAGAGATCTGCGTTCTGACATCCACTCCATCGTCATTGCCAGTGCTGGCGGCATATCCCCGCACCTGCAGCTGCAATTCGCTGTGTCCACCGCTGTCTGCCACAAGGTCCACACTGGAGGGATAATCCGTATTGAGGAAACGACGTGCCAGGTTCATGTCTCCGATAGTTGCTGAAAGACCTATGCGGCGCATGCGATGACCGATCTTCAACTGAAGCCGGGTTATCAATGACAGTAGTTGAACCCCCCTTTCACTATCCAGCATGTTATGCAGCTCATCAATAACGATCACCTGGGTACGACCAAAGAGACGCGCAATGTCCAAACCACGCTTCAGGATCATTGCCTCGAGAGATTCGGGCGTAATGAGAAGAATCCCTTCGGGGTGCTTTATGGCGCGGGCCTTGCGTGCGCTTGAGATGTCTCCATGCCACGGCACTACAGAGATCTCCATGTCACGGCAAATGTCTTCCAGCCGCTCGGACTGGTCTGAAATCAGTGCCTTAAGCGGAGCGACATATAAGACATCGAATCCTCCGACTGGGGGCTGAGGGAGGTGCAGTATCCTGGATATCAAGGGCAGAAAAGCCGCTTCCGTCTTTCCTCCGGCAGTGGCAGCCGCGATAATCAGGTCATTATCGCCCTCCAGGATTTTCCGGATTGACTGCGATTGAATGTCACGCAGTTCACGCCATCCCTTTGTCCGAATCCACTTCTGGACCGGGAGTGCAAGCTGGTCGAATGCGCCCGTGGATGACATACGAGGCTTTTACAAGCGGAATGTTGTGAGGTCATCATCATTGTCGAGAGCTGTTTGCCCGGGGCGTTCTACCTCGTCAGTGAGATCCTCTCCAGGATCACTATTGATGTGCACTGCACTGATCAAGTCGGTCCATCTCGTGTCCTTATTCTGCTCCAGTACTGAAAGCATATTGACGAACGCGGTAACGGTATTCCGAGGCGTTCTGAAGTAGGCTTCACCGATGCGCTCGGAGCAGTGAATCATAAACGCTTCGAGGGCAGTGTCGGGGAGTTTCTCGTCACCATCCTGCATGATATCTCTGATATTGGACAGGAGTACAAAGAGGTCTTCGGGGGTGAGGCTGGCAAGCCGTACAACCGGCCCCGCAAAGTCAACAATACCCTCACCAGCGAAATGATTCTCTGCAAGTCTGGTTTGCAGTGCTTCGTAGCTATACAGGCCACGCCGGGTGTTCATGAGGAATTCCGGAGTCCCACCCATCAGGAAGCCGAGGTGACGTGCACTTCCCTGCAGAACGTCGTTGATAATACGCAGTATCTGCTCATAGTTGGAATTGCGGGCCTGAGTTGACGGGAGCTTGTAAAGATTCACCATCTCGTCGAGGCCAATAAAGAGCCCATTGTAGCCAGCGATCCGCACGAACGCCGACATCAACTTCATCTGATCATAAATGTTGCTGTCATCGACAACACCTCGAACACCCAGAGCATTACGCGCGTCTGTACGAGTCAGGAACTCGCCTCTCAACCAGCGAATCGCGGCGGAAGTAAGCTCAGGCTGCTCCGTTTCGACGCCTTTCCAATACAGCCCGATCACAGAAGAGAAATCGTAGCCACCTGTAAGCTCTTCCAGGTGTGCGAGTCGGGTACTGATGACATTGCTTGCGGATTGATTCTGCGACTCAGCATCACGGCGCGCCTGCGCAATGAATCGTTCAACCACGCTTGCCAGTGCACCACCATCAGGGCGGGATCTCGTCGACATATTCCGGGTCATCTCTGCGTAGAGGCCTCTGGCCTGGCCACCCGTTGCATGGAGACGTCGATCAGGCGCCAGATCGGCATACATCACCACAAGACCTTTCTCCAGTGCTATCAGTCGTATCAGGTTCATGAAGAACGTCTTGCCCGAGCCGTACTCGCCAATGGCAAACCGGATAGTCGCACCACCGTCAGCTACGCGATCGATATCGCTTGCTAATTCCTCAATCTCTCTTGCCCGGCCAACCTGTATGTGACGCAGGCCAAGTCGGGGTACAACTCCTGCCCGCAGAGCCTGTACTATCGCATCCTTCTCACGCGGCTTTGGTCTTGACACTCCTACGCTCCTTTTCGAGTTCATCAGCCAGGGTTTGTGACACGTCTGGAGAGATCCGATACCCATCATCTTCCTCCAGGAATGCCTCGTCGTATACATCAAATGCCCATTCATTTATGGTTTCGACAGCTCCTGCGGGCAATAGTCCAAGCTTGCCGGTCAACGCTGCAAATTCATCAGTGGTCCAGAACATTTTAGCCATCAGCTCCAGGATGAGTCTGCCATGTGGCCCATCGATACCTTTGATTTCGGTTATCTCGTTTGTTGAAGGGTCGGAAGAATCCATTCCGGCATCAGCAAACTCAGTGAAAATTCCCGCCAGTACACTGGAGGCACGCTCGGTGTCCCGCCTTATCCTGGCGATACGGTCCGGATCCAGCATTGGCCGCGCTGCTGAGTCCGTCGTTGTGCTCACGCGTTCTGTGCTTTCATCGCTAAACCTGGCTGGCGCCCTGATCCCTCCTGCGACGTATGCATGCAAGTCTGCATACGCTCTGTCTGTATCAAGGCCAAGCGACTTGTACAACTTCTCCATCAGCACAACTTCTTCAGGCGTAATACTGCCGTCTGCATGAGCTGCCGCTACCAGGGCTATACGAACAGTTTCCTGTTGCTCCGCATCACAACGGCTCAGCTTGCGCCGCATGGTGGGGAGGTCTGGCGGCACCGCAAGGAACCATTCCATATTTGCACGTAATCGCCGCAACTCAGAATCTGTGAGATCACCGGCCTTCGCGACATACCCGTCAAGCAACGCCCGCTCTTGTTCTGTGACCTGACCATCTGCCGTGACAACGATGGAGCCGAGCGCGAGTTGGAGGAGGTGGCTTTGGTAAAGTTCCGACGCGACTTCCGCGCTTTCGTTGTCAAAGCCCAAATCAAAAAGGACGACGGGTTCGTCTATTCTGGGCGCCCGGAATGAGTAGCGTGGATCCGGTGCAATACCCAAACCGCATCGGGCCAGGATATCCGCGAGTTCAATGAACTGCCGTTTAGTGAGATTTGCAGAAGCATCGCTGTTGAATTGGGCCAGCACTTCTTTGATTGGTACCAGACCGGAACCGTGTATGATTTCTCTTGCCCACTCTCTGACTCCATCCAGCTCTGGAGTGGGCAGCTGCGCACGTAGTTCCCGCGGCAGGAAGGCTTGTACTTCAACCGCATTCCGGTTCCCAGCATGTCTCGTAAGTACGCGGCTATACTCAGCCAGCTCAAGCGCAGCGATATCGGCGATATCCTGAGCTGTTTGGATAGGCTCGAACAGGTCTGTTATATCCGGTACGGGCCTTCCTCCGACCAGCATAGTTACTGCCTTTTTGAACTCAGTTGACGCCGCCTGGTAGACTAGCTGAAAATCCGGCGACCGCGCGTCTACCTTGAGGCCGTTCGGGAACGACCCGTCAAACCTGACTCTGAACATGGCCCTGAACTCCTCTGGACAGCGCCTGGCGGTGATTCGCAGCTTACTGATGGGATGATTCAGAAACCATTCCAGCATGGCATCAGCATCGACGGAAGCTGACTCCCTGAGCAAAGCACCGATCTTGAGCCTGACACCCAGCGGTATTCGCTTACCATGGGATATAGTTCCGACAGGTGGTGCCAGATCACCGGACAGTTGCAAATATGCAATGTCCCTGAAAGCACTCATGTAGCGCTGGACAGAGCCGTTGTCCGGATAAAGTGCCATTAGCCGCTCTACTTCTTCCAGAATGTAGTATGACTCCTCCTGATCTGGTTGATCAATAAAAAATCGGCGCTCCAGCCCGTAAAAGTACAGGAATGCGTAACCAGCATTATAAGACGAGTCCCGAGCGCCTGAACCAAGCCAATCCAGATACGTGGTGCGACATTGTGGACGAATTTCTGAATAGCACGGCCAATAAGACATATATGTACCTTCCTTATCGCGCTGATGCATGGCCAGACTAAGCGATGGATCTATGTAGGGGCTGCACGGCCGCACAGAGTAGGCCCCCTGAACGAATGGCGGTCGGCCTACATAAACCATCCCTCCGATTACGCGTCCACCAATAAGGATTTTCTTGCCGTGCGGAACCCAACCCTGGTAGTCGGGGGGCAGGAAAGCACCCGAGCCGGGTTTGGGAGCTTCAATGGTTTGAATCGGTTTATGCAGTGGCTTTACATGCACCACATCTTCGACGATCTGTATTGGTACTATCGGGGGACCATAAGCCCCTATAAATGGAACGTTTGTAACCTCTACCTTTGTGGGCTCATTACGTTCGGCAGTCGGCGGTTTTGGTTGCTTTACAGCCTCCCTGGATGGGATCGGCGTATGCGGTGGCGTTGAATAGACTGCACTTGGCTCGCGACCAGTCGAATCAGATGCTACAGCCTTCTCACGCCTGTTTCTCGCATGCTTGGATCGGTTAGCTATTGATTGAAAAAACCATACTACCAACGCCGGGATGCCTAGTGTGAGAATTGCAAGCAACCTGCTATCGACGGACTCAAAATAGGCACCGGCAACGAATAGAGTGCCGAAGAAGCATAGACCATACAGGACGAGTATTCGCCTGGGGCTCACTGGATGGATGTCTCCACAAAGAGATGGCTAAAACCGGAATGCTATGATCTGAGGAGCGCCCTTTATCGCAACTCTGGATTGAAGCGACGACTGGCGCGACAGTTGGTCCCGCATAACTTGAATACTGGGCAAGAATCGGGCTAGCCCAAAGGCAAGTGCCCCACTAAATGGGCTCTGCCCCTGTACGTCAGCAGCCACGATCTCCCCACACACAAAGTCCTGTCGGTACTCTTCTCAACTCTTGCCTCACTTGATGGACTGCCCATGCGATCAGCTACTCTCTACCCATCTTCACCGGGCTCCCTGCCACTCAGTGTTCCCTGTTTAGCGGTACTGATTGCAGCACTCACCACGCCACTCGCCACCGCCACCGCACAGCGCGCCTCACAACCCGCGCCGCTCGCTGCACACACCGTTGACTCCATCGTCAACGTCGCCCTCAAAACCTTCCCCACTCCAGGCGTCGCGGTCGCCGTCATACAGGACGGCAAAGTCATCGTTGCCAAGGGCTATGGTGTCAAACAACTCGGCAACCAGGCACCTGTAACACCGGAAACACGCTTCGGGATCGCGTCCAATTCCAAAGTCTTCACCGCGCTCGCACTCGGCATGCTCGTCGAAGAAGGCAAGCTCGAATGGAATGCACCGGTTATCCGGTACCTGCCGGATTTCGCCATGTACGACCCGTTCGTTACACGCGAGCTCACAATCAAAGACCTGCTTGTGCACCGCAGCGGGCTCGGGCTCGGTGCCGGCGACCTGCTCTGGTGGCCAGGTTCCACACTCACGCGGCCGGAGATCGTGCAACGACTCCGCTATATCAAGCCCGCTACCTCTTTCCGGAGCGCATACGCTTACGACAACGTACTCTATCTCGTAGCCGGTGAAGTCATTCAGAAAGTCAGTGGACTCACTTGGGAAGATTTCATCACGCAGCGACTGCTCACACCGGTGGGGATGGCAAATACGCGCGCCAATCTGAGCGCTATGGCAGGGCCCGGTGACATCGCGCACGCACACACACTCCTCGAAGGCACACTGAAAGAGATCGCGCCCGATACCAGCGACAACACCAACCCTGCAGGCGGTATCAACTCCACTGCTGTTGATATGGCCAAATGGGTAATGTCACTTCTGGATTCCGGGAAAGTCGAAACAGGCGCACGCATCTATCAGCCCGCCACTGCGCGAGTTGTTCAGGAGCCTGTAACACCAATGCCCAACGCACAACAGCCCAGCTACCTGGCGCCGCTCACCAGCGACTTCTCCTTTTACGCACTGGGGCTCAACGTAAAAACATTCCGCGGCAGGAAGATCATGCACCACACAGGCGGGTTGCCAGGTTTCCTGTCGTCTGTGGCATGGATTCCATCAGAGCGCGCGGCTGTCGTGGTCCTTACAAACGACGAATCACTCACCTTCCTGGCGCTTACATGGACACTTATGGATCGCGTCCTGCGCACAGCACAGCCATTTGATTTTATCGCTGGCTACGATTCGCTTCGCATCCAGCGTGCCAATAACGTCGCTACAGCCGTACGCCAGTCGCAGGCGGCACGCGATTCGCTCTCGCGCCCCTCGCTCCCGCTGGCGAAATACGCCGGTGGCTATTCAGATGCGTGGTACGGTGACATCGACATCGCACACGAAAACAACGGGCTCGTCATAAAGTTTTCGCACACACCGCAGCTCATAGGCGATATGACGCCGTGGCAACACGACACCTTCCTTATCAGGTGGCGCGACCGGGAACTCCGCGCAGACGCGTTCATCACCTTCATGCTCAAACCCGACGGCAGCATCGATCTGGCGAAAATCGTACCAGCCTCGCCCGAGGTGGATTTTTCATTCGACTTCCAGGACCTGGAGCTGAGGCCGCGCAAATAGCAGAAACCAGCCGTTGTGGCCTGGTGCACACCCGCTGCACCGGGCTACCTTGGCTCTATGTCTGCGAGCGTCCCCGCGTACTATTACGCGCCCATCAACGAGTTCCGCACCGCCAACGAAGAGGCCATTCTGGGCCGCCTGACCAATGCCAGCGGACAGGACGTTGAGCGCACGCAGTTCGATGCATGGAAAGAGGAGATCCGGCTCCTTCGCGACGCACTCGCCGGCATAGACGGCACCATCTTCCTCGAATTCGATATACCGCGACTGGGCAGCCGCATCGATGGCGTGGTTATTGCCAATGGGGCCATCGTGCCGCTTGAGTTCAAAGTCGGTGAGCGTCGTTACAACACACACGACGTCAATCAGGCATGGGACTACGCACTGGATCTCAAGAACTTCCATGAAGCGAGTCGTGACCTCCCGATATTTCCGATACTCTGCGCTACCGGCGCCGCAACGCCGGCCCTTGACTGGGGCAAACCGCACTCCGATGGCGTATATCCGCCGATAAGCTCCAACGCTGCCACAGTCGGTGAGGCACTACGCTCTGCTCTTGCACTCGCACCGGCGATACCGGGCGCAGCAGTAGATGCCATTGCCTGGGGGCGCGCCTCGTACCGGCCAAGTCCGACTATTGTTGAGGCCGCGCGTGCGCTATACGCACAGCACTCGGTGGACGCAATCGCACGGAGCGACGCCGGCGCGCAAAACCTGCACTCCACGACACAGTGTGTCGAAGATGTTATACAACAAAGCATGACGCAGCGGGAGAAAAGCATTGTGTTTATTACTGGTGTGCCGGGTGCGGGGAAGACACTGGTCGGGCTGAATATCGCTACGCAGCACCTTAACGCCGGTATTGCCAATGCCATATTCCTTTCAGGCAATGGCCCGCTTGTAAAAGTGCTTACTGGAGCACTCGTGAAAGATGAACAAGTGCGACAGAAGGCCGCTGGCGGCGTGCGTGAGCGCAAGGAGGAAATCGAACAAAGGGTGAAACCGTTCATCCAGAACGTACACCACTTCCGTGACGCCGGCGTGCAAAACAAAACAGACCCACCGGTGGAACACGTCGCCATCTTTGATGAAGCACAGCGGGCATGGGACGAACATCAGACTGCGAAGTTCATGAAATCCCGCAAGGGGATCAATAACTTCGATATGTCTGAGCCCGAGTTTCTGCTGTCGTACATGGATCGCCACAAAGACTGGGCCGTTGTTGTATGCCTCGTAGGCGGTGGTCAGGAAATCAATACCGGCGAAAGCGGGATCGGTGCGTGGCTCGATGCTGTACGCACCCGCTTCCCGCATTGGCACACGTACATCAGCCCGGAACTGCACGACAGCGAAGACGCAGCCGGCCGGGCGTTGCAGCAACTCGGCTCGCACACACAAATCGAAACGCGATACGCACTGCACCTCAGAGTGTCCATGCGATCCTTCCGCGCAGAGCAACTCTCTGCGTTTGTAAAGGCACTGCTGGACAGCGACGAAACCGGCGCGCGCGAGCTGCTTGCCAGTATCAGTGATCGCTATCCGCTCGTGCTTACCCGCAACCGACGCAAGGCGATCCGGTGGGTCCGCGAACAGGCACGCGGCAATGAACGTTATGGTATAGTTGCTTCATCGCAGGCACAGCGTCTCAAGGCGTATTGCATCGACGTACGCATCAAGGTGGACCCGGTTAAGTATTTCCTTGCCGATCGCACCGACCCCAGTTCGTCGTACTATATGGAGGACGCTGCAACGGAGTTTCAGGTGCAAGGGCTGGAGCTCGACTGGGCTCTCATGAGCTGGGACGCAGATCTGAGGCGGAAAGGCGGGGCATGGTCGCATCACCACTTCCGTGGCGACAAGTGGATCTCAGTGCACAAGGAAGAGCGGCAACGCTACCTGCTTAACGCGTACCGTGTACTTCTTACACGCGCGCGACAGGGGATGGCGATATTCGTTCCAGAAGGGCGTAAGTCCGACCGCACGATCAATCCGGCCTATTACGATGAGACCTATCAGTTCCTGGAAAGCATCGGAGTGCCCGTCATATAAAACAGCCGCTGAGCCGGCAGCATGACCTGCCAGCCCAGCGGCTGTTTACTCACCGCGTTGACTACCGCGCAGGCGGTATCCGCTTGTTGTAGTCCGGTGGTGCAACGCGTTTGGGTTGCTTCGCAACGGCGTCCATTACTTCCTTGATCGCGCGCTCAAGCTGTGGGTCAACGCCTTTTGCGAGCTGCGTCGGGTCGTCAACCACCTCGATGTCCGGCTCCACGCCATGTCCTTCGATGATCCACTTGCCGTCGGTATCATAGATGGAGAATGTCGGCGCGGTAACACTGCCACCATCCACGAACGCAGGGGTGCCACTGATTCCGATAAGCCCGCCCCAGGTGCGTTTGCCGATAAGCGGGCCGAGTCCGTTCTTCTTGAAGTAGTACGGAAAAGCGTCGCCACCTGAACCGCTCCAGCCGTTCATAAGCATGACCTTCGGGCCGTCGTTTGCAATCGGCGGTGTCTGCCAGGGCACACCGTCGCGTGTCCGCCAGTAGCTGTCGATCGGACGGTTGAGCATCTCAATGAAACGGTCGGGGATCTGGCCACCCGAGTTGAAGCGCTCGTCGATAATCATCCCCTCCTTGTTGATCTGTGCGCGATACTGTCGCATCAGTTCAGTCTGACCTTCCACTCCGGTGTTGGGCACATACACGTAGCCGACGCGCCCGTTAGTAGCCTGTTCCACGCGTTTCCGGTTGGACTCTATCCATGCCAGGTTGCGAAGTCGTCCTTCACTGCCGAGTGGTGTTACGAGCACAGTTCGTGCATTGGTTGCACTGGGTGTGCTGTTCACTGTGAGCGACACGACAGCACCTGCGAGGCCATCGAGAGCAGCGCCGACATCCTGAGTAACGTCCAGCGGTCGTCCGTTCACAGCGATCAGATAATCACCTTCAGCGACGTTGACACCGGGGATCAGCAGCGGCGAGCGCACTTCGTTGTCCCATGCGCCTCCGTCGTAGATCTTCTTTATCCGGAAGTAACCATTCTCGACTGTGTAGTCAGCGCCGAGCAACCCGATTGCGCTACGTGGTCCGCTTTCGTACTGCCCGCCCTGCACGTATGTGTGCGACGCGTTGAGTTCACCGATGAGCTCGCCGAGTACGAAGGAAACATCCCAGCGGGTAACAGCATCGTCGATGAGCTTGCCATACTGAGTGCGCATGGCGTTCCAGTTTACACCGTGCATCCCCGGATCATAGAAGTAGTCGCGCTCGATCCGCCATGCGTCGTTGAACATCTGTCGCCATTCGGCCGCTGGGTCAACAGTGACAGACATACCGGAGGTAGCGAGTCGCGTGGTGAGCTTCTGGCCAGGGCGCGGGTCGATTATGTACCAGCCGCCGCCCTGTGTCACGAGAAGTTTCTTGCCGTCGGCGGATGCAACGAAACCAGCGGCGTTATCAACGATGGTTTGCTCCTGTCGGTCCTTGAGGTTGAACGCGATGAGTGGAGTCGGGCCGTAGGTGCCACCGGTCCGGTTTTCGCGGGTGTAAAGGAGCTGGCCACTGAGCGCTGTAATGCTGTAGTAGTTACCGGGTGCTGCAGGGAGCACAACAACGCGTCGTTCGAAGTTGTCGAAATCGATGCGTACGTCTTTGGAGGAGTCAGCTGCGGCAGCAGTGCCGGCAGCTGCGCCGTTGGTACCCGCGCCACCTGCACGTCCGTTTGAAGCGCCCGGAGTGGAATCACTGACCTCCTCATCACTGCGTGGAGCGAGTGGCGAGGGTACATCTTTGCGAAGCGGCACAGCGACGATTCTGGTGCTGTTCACATACGCCCAGGAGTTATCGAAGTCGCTGTACGACGGATCAAACGAACGGTTGGACAGGAAATACAGGTACTTGCCATCCGGGTCGAAAGAGGGCGACTGATCATTGTAGTATCCGCTCGTTACCTGCTGCGGTGTGCCACCGTTCTTAGCGTCGTAAACGAAAATTGCATTTTGTGAGTTTTCCAGGTCGCGTGAGTAAGCAATCCACCGGCTGTCGCTGGACCAGCTCGCGCTGAACCCGGCGAGGTTCCCGTGCATCCAGTTGCGCGCCTTGTCCACGTTGGTGACTCTGCCTGTTGCGACATCGACCATCTGGATCTGCATGGCCTGGTTCACAAATACGATCTTCTTGCTGTCGGGCGACCAGATCGGCGCATACCGGAACCCCGGGCCGAGTTTGGTAACTGTGCGCTCGTCACCGGTGCCGTCTGCGTTGCGAACGGTGAATTCGTACTCGCCTGTTTTGTCGCTCCAGTAGCCGATGAGTTTGCCATCGGGCGACCATGTTGGTGAGCGTTCGGCAGAGCCGGAGGTTTGCGTGTAGTTGCGGACAGCGCCGTGTTCGGCCGGTACGGTAAAGACATCACCGCGTGCACCGAAGAGCGCGCGTTTGCCGGTGGGTGAGATATCGGCAGATGTAAGGCTGCTGCCGACGTTCTCAACGCGTGGACGGAGTGAAGCGCGGTCGGTTACGAGTTTGACGTCGACTTCGCGTGTCTTTTCAGTGGCGATATCGAGCAGGTACATGCGGCTGCCGGCCTGAAAGACTATATCGGTTGGTCCGGCCGACGGATACTTGACATCGAAATCGTTGAAGCTGGTTACCTGATGGAAGTTGCCATTCCGGGTGTCGTACGCCCAGATGTTGCTGCGCTGATTGCTGCCGCGGTCGGACATGAAGTAGATCGTATTCCCCGACCACATCGGCTGACCGTCGTTGGCATTGTCGTTGGTGATGTTTTTCGATTCGAGAGTCTCGAGATTGAAAGTCCAGAAATCGGGCGCCCATCCGCCGCGATAGCGTTTCCATGTGCGCGCATCAACGGCAGCAGGCATGTATGCAACGCTCTTGCCATCGGGTGAGAAGGACGCGAATTCGCCGTACGGCATCGGCAGCGCTTCGGGGATACCACCGTCTTTGGAGACTTTGAAAAGCTTGTTGTAGCGGTTACTCTCGCTGGTGCGCCCTGATGCAATCAGGAGCGACTTGCCATCCGGATACCATGCAGCGACGCGATCAACACCCGGGTGGTAAGTAACGCGCTTGGTATCGCCACCATTGGCTGGGATGGTATAGACCTCGTCATTGCCATCGTAGTTGGCAGTGAAGGCCACGGTTTTGCCATCGGGAGAGAACTTTGGGAAGCTCTCTTCACCGCGTGCGGTTGTGAGACGTTCAGCAGTGCCACCGTTTTTGGGCATGACCCACAGGTCGCCGCCGTATACGAATACGATTTGCGTAGCGGAGACAGAGGGTTGTCGGAGCATGCGTGCATCGACCTGCGCGGATGCAGCACTGGGAGTGGTGAGCGCGGCGAGAGCGATGGCGGTCACCAGGCCGGCGAAGGGTCGACGGCAGGGAATGGAGTGTTTCATAAACAGATTGTAGCGGTTGAGTCCGGCACGGCTCCCGGCTTGGGAGGAGTTGGCCAGCATAACGAAGCTATGCGATGAGCGGTTGGACGGTAAGACTACGGGTGCCAACGGATTGGGGTTTCGGGAGGAGCAGGGGATGGGGAGAGTGATCGGGGTGAAGGGTAGGCAGCCAGAGATCCTGCGTCTGGGTGAAACCGGGGCATTCGTGCCGCGTATTGGCAATGGAGTTAACATCATAGTGGGCAGGTGCTGACAGCTCATGTCACAACTGAAGTTGTCAACGCATGCTTCGGACCATACACCGACGACGTGAGTCGTTCAGGAGAGACTGGCAGATGATCATTACGACCACACACACGATTGAAGGGAAGAGCATTACACGTTACTGCGGCGTAGTTGCCGGCGAAGCGATACTTGGTGCGAATCTCTTCAAGGATCTGTTCGCTGGTGTACGCGACCTCGTAGGTGGCAGATCGGCGGCATATGAGCGCGAACTGCAGCGTGCGCGTGATATCGCATTGGCGGAACTGGAGCAGCATGCGCGCGAGCTTGGTGCGAACGCAGTGGTTGGAGTGGATCTAGATTACGAAGTACTGGGCCAGACAAACGGCATGCTGATGGTCTCAGCAAGCGGCACGGCAGTAGTGGTTGGGTAACAACAGCAAAGAGGCAGCGGGTACTATGAACCGATCATGGTTGCATATGGGAATCGGCGGCGCACTGGTTGCGGCGACGGCATTCGCCGGTGTGCTACTGATGCGTTACAGCGAAGCGGACGACGCGCCGGGCGGGGTAGTGCTCGGTGCGTTGATCGTGCTGGCCGGGCTGGTGGTGGGGTTCCGGGTGATGCGACGCAGGTGAGGGTGGCGGCGGGGCGCGGGGAGTCGCAGTTCACGGCCCCGGATTATTATTCACGTCATGAATGAAAAGCATTCATGACGTGAATACTTTTCGATAGGTGCCTGAAGCTTCATCACAAAGTTCTCTTGGATATTGCGCCACCTGTGCACCCCACCCTTGCGCCTTTCACCACCCAGCACCACTATACCCTGAGCACCACCCCGGCTGCTCAACTCCCGAGCCTACCTAAGCCACACACGCTACCCTGCTCCCATGCCCTCAACAGACACTGCCCGGTTGCTGAGAAGGTACAGGATCTCCCGCAACCTCAGCATACTGCTCTTCCTCGCCGCTCTCATAACAGCGGCACTCGGCGGCTTTACGCTCATTAACGTAGCTGCCGTTATTTGCTGCTTTGCTGTCATGATGGGGTTCGTCATCATGGTACGGCACTACCAAAAGCAGTAAACACCGGCACACCCGTTACACCCGCGCCATTCGGCGCTAACGCCCCCCGCCCCGCCCCCCGGGGGGCAACCTACGCGCCTCTTGCATCGTGGGCTCGAGCCGTCAGATTCCATCTTGCTGCACTTTTCCCCATTCAAGGCACAAGACGGTGATCTTCCGCTCGCTCGCACTACTCGCTCTGGCGCTCACAATTCCGGCCGCCACGACTCTCCAGGATAACGCCAGCTGGATGCGCTATCCTGCCATCTCGCCTGATGGCACTACCATCGTCTTCACCTATCAGGGTGACCTCTGGCGCGTAAGCACAGACGGCGGCGCTGCAACTCAGCTCACACAACACCCGGCGCACGACTTCATGCCCGTGTGGAGCAACGACGGCAAACAGATCGCATTCGCCAGCGATCGCTACGGCAACTTCGACATCTATGTCATTCCAGCCACCGGAGGCGAGGCTCAGCGCATCACCTACCACTCGGCCCAGGAATACCCCTACAGCTTCACACCCGACAACAAGTCTGTCGTGTTCGGTGCAGCACGCATGGACGCAGCCGCAAACCGACAATACCCGATTGCATCGATGCCTGAATTGTGGAGCGTTCCCGTAACAGGCGGACGCCCTGTGCAGCTCCTCACCACACCGGCCGACGACGCGCGCTACAACCGCAACGGTTCGCTCCTCATCTACACAGACAACAAAGGACGCGAAAACATCTGGCGCAAACATCACACCTCTTCAGTTGCACGCGATATCTGGGTGTACGATGTGAAATCCGGTGCGCACAGACAGGTCACAACCTTCGCCGGTGAAGACAGGCAACCCGTCTTTGCCGATGGCGAAAACGCGTTCTACTACCTGAGCGAAGAAAGCGGCACCATGAATGTGCACCGCATGCCAATCACTGGCGGCACATCACAGCAGCTCACTTCGTTTAAAGGCCTCCCCGTACGCTTCCTCAGCAGTGCCAACAACGGCACGCTCGCGTTCGGACACGACGGCCAGCTCTATACCATGAAACCCGGCGCCGCACCGCAACGCGTCGCGGTTTCCATCGCTACCGATACCAAAGCGAATGCTCAACAGCTTCTGAGTGTCACCGGAGGCGCACGCGAGCTCGCAGTGTCGCCAAGTGGCAAGGAAGTCGCCTTTGTGTTCCGCGGCGATGTCTTCGTTGCATCCACTGAAGGCGGTGTCACCAAGCGCATCACCAATACACCAGCAGTGGAAACCGGTGTACGCTTCTCGCCCGATGGCAAAGCGCTCGTCTACGCTTCCGAACGCGACAGCAAATGGGCTATCTACGAAGCCAGACGCGCGCGCGATTCAGAACCGTACTTCTACGCGTCCACCATCGTACGCGAAACACCACTCATCTCCAACGAACACCAGAACTACCAGCCGCTCTTTTCCCCCGATGGTAAAGAGCTGGCATTCATCGAAGACCGCACCAATCTCCGCGTACTCACACTCGCCGATAAAAAAGTACGCACGCTGCTTGACGACAGATACATCTTTGGCAGCGGCCCGGGCATTCACTTTGTCTGGAGTCCGGACTGTAACTGGATGCTCTTCAATCTTTCAGTCCCTGGGCTCGCACCGGGTGAAGTCGGACTTGTTCCGACAGACGGGAAGGGCGCTGTCATCAATCTCACCGAAAGCGGCTTCGACGACCGCGGTGCACGGTGGATCATGGACGGCAAGGCCATGCTCTGGTTCAGTGATCGAGATGGTCTCAAGTCCGTGGCGCAATCGGGGAGCGCGCAGCGGGATGCATACGCGATGTTCTTCACGAAAGACGCATGGGACCGCTTCCGCCTGACAAAGGAAGAGTTCGCGCTGGTCAAAGAACAGGAAGACAAGGCCAAATCGAAAGCCGGAGCGAACGGAGCCAAACCAGATACCACAGCCAAAACCGAAACGCTCACCTTCGACTTTGACGGTATCGACACCCGCCGCGCACGACTCACCATCCACTCGTCATCACTTGGCGATGCTCTTATCAGCAAGGACGGTGAGACGCTGTACTATCTGGCGCGCTTCGAGCGCGGACTCAATCTCTGGTCGACGAATCTCCGGACAAAGGAAACGAAGCAGGTGCTTGCGCTTAACGCCAACAGCGGAAGCATGACGTGGGACAACGATCAGAAGAGCATCTTCCTGCTCGCCGATGGCGCGATTGCAAAGATCGATCCGGCTGCCGGTCGTCGTGAAGCCGTGCCGTTACGCGGCGAGATGACTCTCGATACTAACGCAGAGCGTGAAGCGATGTTCGACCACGTCTGGCGAAAAGTGCGTGATACTTTCTATTCGAAGGGGTACCACGGTGTGGACTGGGCAGCGATCCGCCCCGTCTATGCGAAGTATCTGCCGCACATTGGCAATTCATACGAGTTCTCTGAGATGCTCGCCGAGATGCTGGGCGAACTGAATATCAGCCATAGTGGTTCGACGTACTCGGCGTCGTCGCCGAACGGTGATGTTACAGCGTCGCTTGGTGTATTCCTTGATCAGTCGTACCGTGGTGCCGGTGTAAAGATCGAAGAGGTCATTCAGGACGGCCCGCTCGATAAAGCCGGTCTCAATGTGAAAGCAGGGATGATCATTGAAGCCATCGATGGCGAACCGATCACTCCAACAAGTGATATGGCTCAGCTCCTCAATCGCAAAGCAGGGAAGAACGTGCTGCTTGCGCTTGCGGATGGAGCAACGAAATCCGAGATCGTTGTGAAGCCGGTGTCACCTGCCGATGAAAACCGTCTGCTGTATGCGCGCTGGGTGCGCCGCAACGCCGCCGAGGTGGACAGGCTCAGCAATGGCCAGCTTGGTTATGTGCATATCCCGGGGATGAACGATGGTGCGATGCGCACAACGGTTGAGGATGTGATGGGCAAGTATGCGACGCGGAAGGGTATAGTGGTGGACACGCGCTTCAACGGCGGTGGCGATCTGGTTGCGGATCTGGCGATGTTTTTGAGTGGCAAGAAGTTCTTTGATTACACGTCGGACACGCGCGCCACGGGTTATGAGCCGAACTTCCGGTGGAGCAAGCCGAGTGTCGCGTTGGCGAATGAAGCGAACTACAGCGACGGGCATTGCTTCGCGTACGCGTACAAGGATCAGAAGCTGGGTCCGCTGGTGGGGATGCCTGTGCCCGGCACCTGTACATTTGCCGGCTGGGAGTCGCTTGAAGGCGGGATCCGCTGGGGTGTACCGGGAGTTGGTGTAAAGGATGCCAACACAGGCAAGTATCTTGAGAACATGCAGACGGAACCGGATATCCGTGTAATGAACGAGTATTCGGTGGTGAACCGCGGCAAGGATCAGCAGTTGGAAGCAGCGGTGACAGCGTTGATGGCGCTGATCCGCTGACGATGCGCGTGCGGCACTTACGCAACTGAAGCTTTAGAGAGGGAGCGAACAATGGAGCAAACGGGGACAGCAGGTGTCGCAGCGGGTCATGCAGCAGCACAACGGATAACACTTCCGGCAACCGGCGCACGGGCGCTTGCGATTCAGGCGGTCTTGCTGGTGTCGGCAAGTTTCCTGTTGCCTGCAGCGGCGCATATTGCAGGGTTGCCGGTACGCCAGCTGTTGCCGATGCACTGGCCGGTGATTCTGGTTGGCCTGGTATATGGATGGCGTTCCGGGTTGGTGGTTGGGTTGGCTGCACCGACGCTCAGCTATCTGATCTCGGGGATGCCGCTTCCGGTTGTGCTGCCTGCAATGACGGTGGAGCTCGCTGCGTACGGCGCGCTTGCAGGCGGTCTGCGTGAACTGCTGCGTTGGAGTCCGTTTCTTGCGACTGCGGGCGCGCTTGTTGGTGGCCGTCTGGTGTTCCTGATTGTGGCGATCGTAACGGGCGCAACGGGTTCGTCGTTGTCTGCTTATCTGGTGGCTGCGATGGTGCCTGGTCTGGCGGCAGGGTTGCTGCAGCTGTTGACGCTGCCCGTGGTGGCACGCTGGTGGGTGTCGCGGGGTACATCGGGCACACCGGATAGACGCGCGTAAGGCAGCAGTACGCGGTGTCGGGTACTGGGGCGTTCGCAGCGCCCGGATCCGCCTCCTGAATCACAGTTGAATCAGCCCCTTGCGCTATATCCGCAACGGATATAGTCTTGTTCGTATGTCGAACAACAAAAGCAGCAGTAATGCCAAGGCTCCCCTTACACCGGCTGTCCTGCACATTCTGCTCGCTCTTTCAACGGAGGAGCGGCATGGTTATGGAATCATGAAGCAGGTGGAGCAGGAGTCGCAGGGGAAAGTGAAGATGGGTCCGGGGACTCTCTACGGTTCAATAGGCCGGATGATCGAGGCCGGGCTCGTGTCAGAGAGCAACAAGAAAGCTGCAGCAGACAGCGACGACGAGCGACGGGTCTATTACCGCATCACAGCGTCGGGCAGGCGTGCACTTGCCGCCGAGTTGCAGCGGTATCGCGATGTGGTAGCAGTAGCAAAGCGCAAGCAACTTTCACTGGGTGAGCCCGCATATGAGCTATAGCACGTCGTCACGCCACTACCGGAAGCTTTACGCAGCGCTGCTCCGACTATATCCGAAATCGTTTCACCGACGTTTCGGCGCGGAAATGCAGCAGACGTTTGCAGATCTGTTGCGGGAGCGTTCCGGGAAACCAGGCGCGGAGGTGCACTTATACGCACTGGGGATTTTCGCCGAAACATTTACGTCAATCATTGGAGAGAACATGCGTACAGTTACAACGAAAGCCACAACGAAGCGCTTCACACCGTACCGACTCGGGCTGATACTCGCATTCGCACCGGCATTGCTCCTGCTGTGGCTTGTCGGAGCACTCGCAGACGGCGGCGACGCACCTGGCCTCTTCTTTTTCAGCGCGCTTGCAGTGTTGCTTGTGGGCGCTCTGGCCGTGCGTCTTCGTCCCCGCGGGATGACCTGGGTTCTGTACGCAACGGCATTCACGCAGGTTGTGATTGCGGCGTTCGCAATGGCGGCGTGGGGTCAGTACCTGGAGCTGTCGGTCCTGAACGGAGTTTTTGTGGTGCTGTGGCTGGGAGCCGCGATGCTGTTCAGGCGCGTCGGGGCATACGCAACAGCTGTATGAAGTTCGTTTCGGTTGGCCTAGCCGCATTGAGCGCTACTACAGCTTTGCATGCCCAGTCAGCGCCAGACATCCAGAAGCTTGATTCAATCGCAGCTTCCTATGTCGCTGCCAATCGCACGGCCGGAATGGTCGTTGCGATGGTAAAGGGCAATGATACGCTCCTGATGAGAGCCTATGGCATAGCTGATATGGAATGGGGCGTACCCATGCAGCCTGATGCAATGTTCGAAGTCGGCTCGGTTGCCAAACAGTTTGCAGCTGTGGCGATTCTGCAACTCCGTGATGGCGGTAAGCTAAAGCTAAGCGACTCACTTTCCAGGTGGTTTCCGGGAACGGCAGGGAGCGACCGCATCACCCTGCAACACCTGCTGACGCATACTTCCGGAATCTTTCCGTTCGCAGACCAGGATGATTTCGAGCTCAACTGGTTTGCTCCACGCTTCCCACGCGATTCAGCTGACAAGTTCATCCGGTTTGAGCCGTTTGCGTTTGAACCCGGCACTGGCCAGAACTACAGCAACTCCGGTTTCTGGATACTCGGCAGGGTCATCGAGCTGGCGAGCAGTATGAAATATGAGGATTACCTGAAGAAGTACATCTTTGAACCGCTGGGGATGAAGCATTCGATGTATTGTGACAGTGACGCAATCATCCCGCATCGCGCACATGGCTATAATCGTACTGGCAACGGACGGTTCAACCGCGCACCGAAGGTTTCATATGAATGGGTCTTTGCACCAGGTGCACTTTGTTCAACCGCTGGCGATCTCATCACGTGGACCAAAGCGCTTCATGGAGGCAAGGTACTTTCTGCGGAATCATACGCAGCAATGACTACCCCGGCTATGCTGACGGATGGCACGCCACTTCAGTATGGAATGGGAATCAAGTCAGGTGAAGAGTACAGAGGACTTCGCTATATCGGGCACGGTGGCACGGCTCCAGGATTCCGTTCTGACGTAGCATGGTATCCGGATGGTGATCTCACAGTCGTTGTGCTCACCAACACATCTCCAACGAATCTCGTGCCGGGGAGTGTGAGCTTCCAGCTCGCCGCAGAAGTGCTGCCACTGAAACGACCGAAAGTGGTCCACTATACAGGCGATGCGACAGAACTGGTCGGCACGTATCAAACAGTCGGTGGGGCAAGAATCGGAGACATCTCTGTTGAGGTCTCCCGGACAGACGCCGGCCTTTCGATTTCACTTAACGGTGGTCGCGCCGAGCCGATGGCGTGGGCCGGTGGGCTCAAGTTCTATGTCTCTGACAATACGACTATGACCTTCCGCCGCACGAACGGCCCGAAGGGGTCAGTGATGGAATTGCACCGGGACAACGCCGGGAATCATGCTGTGCTGAGAAAGCAGTAGCATTCTGATCAATCGGTGTAGAGGCGCCGGGCAGGGACAGGTAGTTAAGAAATGACCTGGTATTACCCCAATATTCCTCGGAAATAACCCCAGTTTATTCA
>CAZDMG010000023.1:0-27923 GCA_964506655.1 uncultured Gemmatimonadaceae bacterium | reverse complement strand
CGAAGAGCCGGTTCACCTCAAGCAGCGCATCGCAAAGCGCGTCCACATCGCGCGAATCGCTGTACACATAGAAACTCGCGCGCGCTGTGGCACTCACACCCAGCCGGCGCATAAGCGGCTGCGCACAGTGATGACCTGCGCGGATGCACACATTGTTCTGGTCCAGCACTGTTGCGATATCGTGCGGGTGTGCGCCGTGTACTGTGAAGCTGATCACGCCACTGCGTCGCTCAGGCGGTGGGCCATAAACCGTAACGCCCGGTACCGACTCCAGCTTCCGGTCAGCATACGCAAGCAGCTCCAGCTCGTGTTGGCGCACCCGCTCCATCCCGATGGCGTTCAGGTAATCGACAGCGGCGCCGAGCGCGACGGCGTCGGCAGCATTCGGAGTGCCTGCCTCGAACTTGTGCGGCACTGTGTTCCATGTACTGCGGTCATCGTAAACCCACTCGATCATATCGCCGCCAAACTGATACGGCGACATGGCCTTGAGGAGCGGCATCCTGCTCATCACGCCACCGATCCCCATCGGGCCCAGCATCTTGTGCCCGCTGAAGGAATAAAAATCGATCCCCAGTGCGTCGAAGCCGACTGGCAGATGCGGAGCGCCCTGAGCACCGTCCACCGCGATCACAGCGTCCGTCCGTTCGCGCACCACATGCACGATTTCCTTAAGCGCAGAGATGGATCCGACAGCGTTCGAGATATGCGTGACGGCAACCAGTTTTGTGCGCGCTGAAAGAGATTCGCGCAGCAGGTCCGGATCCAGTTCCTGCAGCTCAGTCAGTTCAACTATGCGGAGCGTTGCGCCCTTTGCAATCGCGAGCTGCTGCCATGGAACAAAGTTCGCGTGGTGCTCGATTCCGGTAACAACGATCTCGTCGCCGGCACTGATGTTGTCACGCCCCCACGCTGTAGCGACCAGATTGATCGCTTCAGTCGTGCCACGCGTAAAGACCAGTGCCTCTGCATCGCTGGCACCCAGAAATGAAGCCACTTTGGTGCGCGCTTCGTGATACGCATCGGTGGCAGCAGCACTCAGTGCGTATGCGCCGCGGTGCGGGTTCGCGTTGGTGGTTTCGTAGAAGTGCCGCAAGGCATCCAGCACCTGCCTGGGCTTTTGGGAGGTCGCCGCTGAGTCCAGGTATGAAAGCCCGGGTGAGCCTGCAAGCAACGGGAAATCACTGCGCGGCGCGAGCGCCCCGATGCCACCTGCGTTACTCGTTGTCACTTTATCCCTCTGTATGTTGCCCTGAAAATCACTCTGTTGAAACAGATGGCGGCGCGCCCTGAGTGGTGCTTTCGCCTGCCAGTGCTGCGTGAAGGGTATGCCATGCAAGCGATGCGCACTTAACACGCACCGGGTATTTGGACACACCTGAAAACACCACCAGCTGCCCCAGCGGCGGCGCGTCCGCACCGCCACTGTCAGTACCGGTAACCAGCGCATGGAAGCGGTGGAAAAGTGCATCGGCTTCGGCGCGCGTCTTACCCTTCACTGCAGTCGTCATAAGCGAAGCAGACGCGCGCGATATCGCGCACCCTTCGCCATGAAAACGGACATTGGATATCACGTCACCATCCATTATCACATCCACAAAGACATGATCACCACACAGCGGGTTCTTTCCTTCCGCTGTGTGGGTCGCGCCTTCAAGCTCACCGCTGTTGCGCGGCTTGCGGTTGTGATCGAGGATTACTTCCTGATACAGCTCCTGCAGGTCGCTCATCCGTGTACCGAGATCCCGTCCGTAAACCGGGCGAGAGTCATCTCCTCGAGCGCCAGCTTGATGGGCTCGTTTTCAATGGTTTCCAGTACATCCGCGGCGAATGCATACGTAAGAAGCTGCAGTGCAATCTGGCTGCCGATCCCACGGCTCTTGAGATAGAAGAGCGACAGCGCGTCCAGCTGGCCGACCGTTGCACCGTGTGTGCACTTCACGTCGTCCGCAAAAATCTCGAGCTGCGGCTTCGTGTCGATCTGCGCCTGATCGGAAAGCAGAATCGTCTGATTGGTCTGCTTGCCGTCGGTCTGCTGCGCCTCAGGGTGGACATACACTTTGCCGTTGAAGACGCCGTGTGATTTCCCGTCGAGGAGCATCTTGTACACTTCGCGGCTGAAGCAGTTGGGAGCGATATGCTCCACACGGGTCTGATGATCACCGTGCTGCGTGCCGTTCAGCATCGAAAGCCCGTTGAGCGTTGTACCGCACCCTTCGCCATCCAGCTTTGTGTGCACATTGCTGCGCGAAAGCGCGCCGCCCGTCTGGAAGACGAATGACTGGAAGTGGCTGTCCCGGTCCTGATGACCTTCCACCGTGCGCACATGATGCGCCTTTTCAGACTCGCGTTGCACGCAGACCACCGTAAGGTTCGCACCTGCTTCCAGGTACGCCTCCGTAACGGAGTTGGTGAAGTAGCTCACCTCATCCAGCGTAACAAAACTCTCAACAACCGTTGCAGTGCAATTCCGTTCGGCCACCATGACGTGCCGGAAGTGAGCCATTGTATCGGCGCCACTGCGGTCCATCACATGCAGCAGGTGCACGGGGCGGTCGCTCGCCATTTCGCGTGCGACGTGGATCAGCGTTCCGACACCCGCATACGCAGCGTTGAGGGCGGTAAAGCCATCGCGCGTAGCTGGAGCAGCCTTGCTGAGGTAACGTTTAAGGAGTTCCGGCTCCTTTTCGGCGGCCTCCGACAGAGTAAGCACCCGGATCCCTTCCGGAAGCAGGCTCAGGTCGGTGTATTCCGGTGCGAAGCGGCCGTTGATGAACACAATAACGGGCCACTCGACGCCCTCAGGAGTAAAGCCGCGCAGGTCCGGTGCTGTCACGCTCGTTTGCGAAGGCTGGCTTTCAACCGCAGCGGTGTACTGCGCTTCAGCGATCGGTGCAACGCTGGTGTAGTGCCAGTCTTCGTTCTTTGTTGTCGGGAACCCTGACACGGCGAACTCCTCTGCACCTATGCGGCGCAGCTCCATGAGCGTCGCCGGCAGACCGGCCGCAGCACCCTTCGCTGCAAACGCTTCAGCCTGCGTGGCAAATCGGGGGCTCAGCACCCGTAAGGCTTGCGTGGTCACGCAGCAGCCTCCAGCAGCCAGTCATAGCCGCGCTCCTCAAGCTCGAGCGCAAGGCTCTTGTCGCCCGAACGGATGATCCTGCCGCCGGCAAGAACATGCACGAAGTCAGGGACAATGTGGTTCAGAAGACGCTGATAGTGCGTCACAACAACTGTGGCGTTGTCCGGTCGCCTGAGTGCGTTGACACCGTCGGCAACGATGCGCAGTGCGTCGATGTCCAGCCCGGAGTCGGTTTCGTCGAGTACCGCAAGCGTTGGTTCAAGCACTGCCATCTGCAGGATCTCGTTTCTCTTCTTCTCGCCGCCAGAGAAACCGGTGTTGACTGAGCGGTTCAGCATGGAGGTGTCCATGTCCACCAGCTGCAGCTTCTTTTCAACCAGGTCGAGGAACTCCATCGGATCGATCTCTTCCTCGCCGCGCGCCTTGCGAAGCTCGTTGTACGCTGCACGCAGGAAGTAAGCGTTTGTTACGCCAGGAATCTCGACGGGGTACTGGAACGCCAGAAAGACGCCGTTCCGGGCGCGTGCTTCCGGATCCATTTCGAGCAGGTTCTCGCCGCGGTAAATGATCTCGCCGCTGGTGACTTCGTACGACGGATGTCCCGCGAGGACCTGAGCAAGTGTGCTCTTGCCGGAGCCGTTTGGCCCCATGATGGCATGCACCTCGCCGGCATTCACTTTGAGGGATATCCCCTTGAGGATCGGCTTGCCTTCTACGGCAGCATGAAGGTCACGGATTTCAAGCATATCTGTTTATCTGAAGCTGGTGGTTATCGGTGATTTCGGAATTTCCTGCATCTGTGGGCTATCGGTGAACAGTGGCTCGCGCCGGATCAACCGACACTCCCTTCGAGTGTGATACCAAGCAACTGCTGCGCCTCGAGCGCGAACTCCATTGGCAGTTCGCGGAAAACTTCCTTGCAGAATCCGCTCACGATCATGGAAACCGCCTGCTCCGCATCCAGACCGCGTGACTTGAGATAGAAAATCTGGTCTTCGCCGATCTTGGATGTGGAAGCCTCATGCTCGAGTGTAGCTGTCCGGTTTGCCACTTCCACATACGGGAAGGTGTGCGCGCCGCAACGATTGCCCACCAGCATCGAATCGCACTGCGTGTAGTTGCGTGCGCCCTCGGCTTTAGGAAGGATCTGAACGCGACCGCGGTAACTGTTCTGCCCCTCCATTGCGGAGATACCCTTCGACACAATCGTCGACTTGGTGTTCTTGCCGATGTGCACCATCTTGGTGCCTGTGTCAGCCTGCTGGCGCTTCGATGCAACGGCCACTGAGTAGAACTCGCCGACGCTGTTGTCGCCCTGCAGAATCACGCTCGGGTACTTCCATGTGATCGCTGAACCCGTCTCCACCTGCGTCCAGGAGATCCTGGAGTTCTTGTGCGCCTTCCCGCGCTTGGTGACGAAGTTGTAAATGCCGCCAACGCCCTGGTCGTCGCCAGTGTACCAGTTCTGTACGGTCGAGTATTTCACCGACGCGTTGTCCAGTGCGATGATCTCAACAACGGCAGCGTGCAGCTGGTTGGTGTCGCGCTTGGGAGCGGTGCACCCTTCGAGGTAGCTCACATACGCACCTTCGTCGGCGATGATAAGCGTACGCTCGAACTGGCCCGTGTCGGCCGCGTTGATGCGGAAGTATGTGGAAAGCTCCAGCGGCGAACGCACTCCCTTGGGGATGTAGCAGAACGAGCCGTCGGAGAACACCGCGCTGTTGAGCGCTGCAAAGAAGTTGTCGCTGTACGGAACGACAGAGCCGAGGTAGCGTTGCACCAGCTCCGGGTGATGCCGGACAGCTTCACCGAACGACATGAAGAGGATGCCGACCTTGGCGAGCTCTTCGCGGAATGTCGTACCCACTGATACGGAATCGAAGACAGCATCTACGGCGACACCTGAAAGGCGCTTCTGCTCGTCGAGCGAAATGCCAAGCTTCTTGTAGGTATCAAGCAGCTTCGGGTCGACCTCGTCGAGTGTTGCGAGCGGCTTCACCGACTTGGGTGCCGAGTAGTAGCTCTGCCCCTGATAGTCGATGGGGTTGTATTTGAGGTTCCCCCAGTGCGGTTCCGTCATTGTCTGCCAGCGGCGGAACGCCTTGAGACGCCATTCCAGCAACCATTCCGGTTCCTGCTTGCGGTGCGAGATGAAGCGGACGGTGTCCTCGGACAGACCAGGAGGCAGCGTCTCCGACTCGATGTCGGTGCTGAAACCGTATTGATACTCCCTGGTTACAAGGGAATCGATTGTTGAACTCATGTCTGATTTGTGTGTTGCTTCGATGGAGTCTCAGCACGCACGCGGTATTCGCAGCGCGTACAACCCGCAAGACGGTGTGCCCCGCGGGTAAGTGGTACACCAACCATCCGTTCCATCATCCTCGCTACCGCTTCACATATTTCGGGAAAACGATCAATGATGACACCCAGTGGACAGTTGTGAATGGACAGGGTGTATCCGTCCGGTTCGTCAGATGCCGAAGTGTGAACTTCGGCCATGTAACCCTTGCTGGTCAGCAGCTCTGCGACCAGCGGAAGCCGTTCGTCGAGTGGCAGCGCAGACAGCACAGGCTCGGCTTCCTCAACAAGAGCGTCCCATTCGGCATCCAGCACCCGGTTGATTGCAGCACTGCCGCCCTCAGTCGTGCGCAACGCTTCAAGTGCAACTGCAAGCACCGATGCGTACTGACAGGGAAACAGCTGCTCCCCCGCTGCCGTGAGTTGGTAGCTGTAAACGGGGCTCCCGACACCACGCACTTCGCGCCGGTACATAACCAGCCCGTCTTCGTCCAGGACCTTGAGGTGCCGCCGGAGCGCATTGGCTGTAAGCCCAAACCGGTCGCCCAGTTCCGCAGCCGTGAGAGGCTGCCACTTCTTGAGTGCAACCAATAACTCTGCCCGGAGCCCCCTGAACCCTCCAAGGGTCCCCTGAACGTCTTCCATAGCCACAAAAGTTAAGCCCAAAACGGCAATTGGTCAACGAAAGTGTTCACTAATTACGGAAGTCGTGGCTGGGTACTGGCGAAACCCGTGTAAGTTGTGTATTTGCAAAGACTGTAGTGCACGCAATACCCAGATACACTGCTAACCTGATACCCCCGATCCACCTGTCTCGCTCTTTCACCATCACCGTCCCTCCTCCTCCTACTCCTCCTCCCCCCCCGCGGCATTTCGGAGAAAGCTGACATGCGGTTCACACTGGCAATCGCAGTTGCGGTCGTGGCTATCGGCCTCTTTCTGTTTTTTCGCGTGCGACAGGCAAGTCGTACGCAGCATGAACGTGATGGTCTGACCCGGTTCAGAAGTGCATACTCCGGGCGTTACCCTGACGCTCTGCTTATGCACACCTATCAGTATCTGGCAGATCGCTACGGAGCTGAGCAGCAGGCATATGAGGTCGGTCCGGCAGACAGTCTGGAACGGGTGTACCAGCTTTCGGATATGGATCTGGAGGACGCGGTACTGGTGATTGCAGACAGGGCAGGGGTGCGGCTTCCGAAATCTGCCGAGTTGGACCAGGTGGCGTTGAAAGTGAGGACGGTGGACGATCTGCTGCGCTTCCTGGAGCCCTTCTTCCGGGCCAGCGACTCCTGAGAGCCGCAGCACTGGCGCCGCAGTGGGTGCGCCTGCTGGTGGGCCCGCGGATCCCTTTGCTGGTGCCGCTGCTGCTGGTGCTTGCCGGAGCAGGGTGTCACCGGGGTTTTGCGGCGACACCGGGCGCTCCTGCCGGTCCGGCACCTCCGGCCACCGCGATCCCCGATGTCACCCTCAGGCCGCTCCTGCCACCCCGGCCGTCACCAGCTGGGTATCTCGACGCGTCATACACCGAGGAGGACCTGGAAGAGCTCTGGGCAAGGCAGATGACGGTGCCCGTCGAAGGGGTCGCTATCCGCGCCATCAGAGACAGCTACGCCGCCTCCCGCAGCAATAACAGGACACACGCTGCAATCGATATCATGGCCCCCCGCAATACCCCCGTCATCGCGGCTGCGGACCATATCATCGGACGACTCGACAAAGGCTCACTCGGCGGGATCTTTATCTACGCCACCGACCCCGAAATGCGATTCACTTTCTACTACGCACACCTGGAACGGTACAGACGAGGGCTCGCCGTCGGTGACCGCGTCGCCAAAGGGTCCATTATCGGGTACGTTGGGACCTCTGGGAACGCACCAAATAACCTTCCGCACCTTCACTTTCAGGTCATGAAACGCGGCACGGGAAGAGCCTGGTGGGACGGACCACCCGTCAACCCGCTACCTTTCTTCGCGACTGACGGCAAATGACGGTTGACTCACGCACCGATGACGGTGGCGCGACCAATCCCCAGGGCCGGTTCACGACTGACAAAAGACGAAGGAACTGATCAAGGAATCCCGATGCGCGGAAAAGATCGTGCAACACTGAGGGCAGAGGCCCATCATCTCGATACTAAGGTACATTTTGGGCACAGCGGAGTTACCGATGCTGCACTCGGCAGTCTCGACGATGTCCTCCGTACTCACGAGCTCGTCAAGTGTCAGGTCGCCAAAGCTGGTGACCTTTCGGCGAAAGAGGCCGCTCACGAGATTGCAGGACGGCTTAACGCTGAAGTGATCCAGGTGATCGGAAGAACATTTACACTGTACCGCGAGAACCCCGAGCTCAAAAAGGGCGAAATGCCGCCATGGCGCTGAACGGGCCGGACCGCTGTACAGGTTGAAGCTGTATTACACGTTTGCATAACTTACCTGCGCGCTATGATTGTGCGCGTATCCTCAAGCCGCTTTCCAGATGCCATACGTCATCACTGAAGCCTGCATAGGTGTCAAGGACAGATCGTGCGTCGACGTCTGTCCAGTTGACTGCATATACGAAGGAGAAGATCAGCTCTACATTCACCCCGATGAGTGCATCGATTGTGGAGCCTGTGAACCGGAGTGCCCGGTAACTGCGATCTTCCCCGAAGAAGATGTGCCGACAGCGCTGAAGTCCTACATCGACAAGAATAAGGACGTCTTCAACAGCGACAATCCGCCAGGACGCCCGCAGCGCTGACTGATCGCCGATGTGGCGATCAGCGCGCTATGCGAATACAGTATCGTTCCCACTGACCGCCCGTGTGGCGATCAGTGAGTGGTGTACCAATGTTTTACCAGAAAGGCGGCACTGAGCGCCATGTACTGGAGCAGCGTGCTCCGTTCGCTCAGAATCGCCTCTTTCCAGTCGTGTGGACCACGCTGCACTTCCACAGGTGAACGCGGGATCCAGCACGGGGTCCGCTTTTTGTAAGCGAGATACTCGTCGGCAAAGATCGACTCGAGGACTCCCTCCTCGTAGCGCACGATCAGTGTGTACTCGAGTGAGAAAATGAGAATTGCGGGGATGATGAACCAGTGCACCCCCGAAACGACGGTGAACCCGATCCATATCAGCAGGTTCCCCAGGTAGAGCGGGTTACGACACCAGGAAAAAATTCCGTAGGTCACCAGTCGCTGTACGTCCCGCGAGCGCCTGCGGGTAACTGTTCCGGCCGCAGCCACACCACAGGTGCGGATCAACTCGCCCACCAGGACAATCAGGAGACCAACCAGCCAGGTGGCCAAAGTCTGCTTTCCAGGCGCCAGCAACGGGACAAGGAGGAACGGCACCGGAAGCCAACCTCTGTTACGGAAAAGGGTCTCACCGATACGTGCACTGGTTCTGAGCTCTGCTGCTGAGGGCCCGCGGGTCATAGGCGATTGGAAGCGGAAGGTGACGGGACAGGGATCCGTGAACCGGACCCCAGTGGATAGGGGAGGGGGGAGGAGATGGTGGAGAGACAGTGGGTGCTTCGGGACTACGAATACAGCAAGGCTAAAACCTCGCAGCTGCCTAAGCGCGAACTGCCTGTCAGCTGAACCAGGTTTCCAGAAAATCAGAGATCGAGCGCGTTACAGTAGCCGGTCGTTCGACACAACTCGCGTGACCCGCGCCCGCAATTATATCCAGCCGGCCATGTGCAGCGGTAGGTAATGCTTCAAGCATCCTGCGGGAATCAGAAACAGGAGTCAGCACATCCTCGTCGCCAACAACAATAAGTGTTGGAACAGTAACTGTTGCAAGAAGCGGAATCGAGTCGGGGCGCTCCCGCATCGCACCCAGCGCTGCAATCACACCCGCAGCCGACTGACGCTCCATCATCTGCGTCATCCACTCAACCAGCATCGGGTTGGAGCCGCGGCTCCGCTTACCGATAAGGCCGGGAATCTGCGTCGCCGCAAGCGCCGCTACACCCGCAGATTGCACCAGTGCGACCCCTTCATCGCGCTTAAGCTTTTGCTCGTCGCTGTCGGGCGTCGCACGCGTGTCACACAACACCAGGCCGGCAACACGGTCTGCATACTCACGCCAGCAGGCCATCGCCACATATCCACCCATCGACATTCCGCAAAGTGCCGCACGCTCAATACCCAGCTGGTCCAGCAGCGACATAACAGCTGCGGCGTACGACGACATCGTGGCACCGGCTATTACATCTGATTCACCGAATCCCGGGAGATCGATAGCTATGCAGCGGGCACGCGAGGCAAGCGCAACACGCTGCTGCGCCCAGAGCGTGCGATCAAGCGGGAAGCCATGGATGAACACCAATGCCGTACCATGACCGCTCTCGTCATATCCGATCCTGCCGGTCTGCAACTCTGATGTCAAACGCTGTCTCCGGAATCCTGTAGGGGCACAGACGAGGGGGAGGGGGAGGGGGCGGCAGCTGTCGCTGCAGATGTCTCAGCAGATAATACACCGGGTACAGGAGTGTTGTCACGTTTGAGCTGTGGATACAACACCAACTCACGTGCATTCTCACGCTCCGATGCTATCCGCAACGGCACGAGCACTGCCGCTGTCAACGGCACAGCCACCATCAGCCCAAGGAACCCAAACACCAGCGTCATAAGCGTCTGCGCCACAAGCGTTATCGCAGGGGGCAGATCCATCTCACCACGCATCAGCGCCGGAATAAGGAGGTTGTTCTCCAGGAACTGAATCGCCCAGTAAAGAATTGCTACAGTCAGGGCCAGCTGCGGGGAGTCGATGAATCCCATGATGATCGCAGGTATTGCTGCCAGCACAGGACCAACCGTCGGTATGAACTCCATAAGGCCGGCAATAAATCCAAGCGCCACCGCCGACTTTACACCAAGCAGCATAAGCGCAACCGTGCTGACCACGCCGATCACCAGCATTGCGATTAGCTGCGTCACCAGCCACTTGCGGAGAACCTTCGCAGTTTCAGCCAACAACAGACGCGCGTGCGGCCGGTGTATCGCCGGCACCGCCGCCAGTATCCACCCGCGGTAAACCTCAGGTTCGGCGCCGATATAGATCACGAGAAAAACCAGCAACACGAAAGCCGCGGCCACTGCCAGTGTGTTCGACACAACCGACACCAGATAATGCGACGCACCAAGCAACAGCGTTGTGGCCCTCGACTTGAGAGCGCTGCTGGGCGTGGCGGCAGTCGAGTCCCGCTCGGTTGCCTCACCCTGAACTCCAGGGAGCACAGTCGGTGCGCCTGCCACTCCCGGCACAGCACCACTGCCGACCGGTACCTGCAAAGTAGAAGGTGCCGCAGCCGGCGTTGCAGCACGCGACGTCGCGCTCTGGATAATCCGCCCCAGTACGCCGTCCCGCTTGCTGTCCAGCCACACCGACGCCTTGTCCAGCGCCTCCGGGAGCTGCGTCTGAAGCTGCATCCCCTGTCGTGCCAGCGTCGGAGCAGCAAAGCCAAGCCCGGTACCAATCGCGCCAAGCACTGCGAAGGTGAGAAGCGCAGACGCAATCCCGCGGCGGATTCCCATTCGCTCCAGATGGTCCACCCCGCTTCCAACCGCCAGTCCAAAAAGCGTCGCCAGAAAGACTACAAAAACAAGCGTACTGACCGACCAGAGAAGCTGGAACGCAAACCAGACGGTGAAAATGATTGCCGCAGCACGTACCAGATCACCCGTGCGCCAGCCACGGGTCGCAGGCGGCAGCCTATAGGTCGGCTGCGGCTCGCGCTCCGGATGGTGGTGCGACTGCTGTGAAGAGTGCGGATGATGCGGGGCGTTCATTTGGTCCATAACAAGGGTTGCTGCAAGATGCACCTACACGCAGATACTTGCACATACTTGCACTTAAATGCGCATACATGCGCATACATACACACCGCTACCTGCGCTAGCTTGCATAGTAACGTCAGGCGGGGCACCCGGCTCCTTTGACGCCATGTGCCGCAAGGCGAAAGCTCGCTTACTCAACACGTGTCAACAAGCTCACCATTATATCTGGATACCACTGACGCCGTCGAACAGTTCGCGTCAGAGATCGCCGGCACTCCCGCCATCGCTCTCGACACCGAAGGCGCCAGCTTCCACCGCTTCGTGGACAGGATCTACCTCCTGCAGCTCTCCACGTCTGACCACGAGGCAATCATTGACCCGCTCCCGATCGGAACGCCGTCCACACTCGGCGCGCTCCTCGAAAACCGGACCGTACAGGTGGTGCTGCACGACGCCGACTACGACTTGCGGCTCCTCAATCACGACTACGGCTGGCGCGTCAATAACCTCTTCGATACACGCGTCGCCGCGCAGATGCTCGGCATCCGCACCTTCGGACTCGCCGCGCTCCTGGAACACTACTTCGGACTCCACCTCGACAAGAAATTCCAGCGCGCCGACTGGAGCATGCGGCCACTGTCCCCCGAAATGCTCGACTACGCAGCGCACGACACCCGACACCTCCTGGCGCTCCGCGACCAGCTCACGGAAGAGTTGGCGACCAAGGGACGCCTCCACTGGGCGCGCGAAGAATTCGAACGCGCTGAAGACACGCGCTGGGAACAAACAGCAGACGGTACCTCATTCCTGCGCATCAAAGGCGCACGCGATCTCTCAAGACGGGAACTCGCCAGACTCCGCGAACTCGTCAAATGGCGCGACTCCATCGCCTCGGAACTGGACCGCGCTACCTTCCGCGTCGCAGGCAACGAAGTCCTCCTCGAACTCGCCAAACAAGCGCCTGAAACAGATACCAAAGTCCACGCGGTTCGGGGCTTCCCGCGCTCCATGAACGACGCCAGAACCCAGGGCGCAATCCAGGCCATCCAGACGGCAAACGCGGTAGCTGAGGCGGACCTCCCGCGCTTCCCCAAGGCACCACGGTGGGAAAAAGACCCGGACCTCGACTCCCGCGTCGCAAAACTCAAAACCGTCCGCGATAAAGTCGCCGAAGCGCTCGAAATGGACCCAGGGGTCCTCTGCGCACGCGAGCGCATCGAAGCCGTCGCAAGGAAAAACCCCGAAACCATCGACGATATGGCGCTTGTCCCGGGACTCAGGCGCTGGCAGATCGAAGTGCTGGGTGATGAGTTCCTCGCTGCCGCAAAGACGCAACAATAAGATCATGTAGCCTCTGGGCTACACTTTCTGTGGGATCAGCGCACGTTTGGGCTGTGGCAGTCACGTGTGGACGCGAGCGGGATTCCTCATGCGCCGGCGGGAATTAGCGCCTAAATCATTGACGAGTAAGACGTTACGTCGCGGGGTGCAGGGAGCCTTGTGGCGTGGGGCAAGCCGGTCGCTTCGGCACGAACGGTGCTTTACTCAGTGGCAAAGGCCGAAGCAGGCCCGGAAAGACGATTACCAGGAACGCCGGCGCAGTTGCCAACGCGGTCGCGTTTCTAAAGCCGTTACCCCTCCTTTCACTCCCCCGGTACACCAGAAGGACGAAGGCAATGAGCTTCCTGAATTCACGATTGCAACGTCTGGCCCAACGCTACTGGTGCGCGCAGTACGCAGCAGTAGCTGGCATCGCGGTCGCCTTCGATCTGATGACCAAGCAAGGTGCGACCTGGATCCTCAATGACCGAGTGATGTCAGCCGGCGACCGCCTGGGGTTCATGCTCGTATATAACCAGGGAGGACCCGGAGGCGTTTCGTACGGGCCATGGACGTGGCACATAAATGTCCTCGTCACCGCCTTTGCTATCGTCCTGATTTCACTGATTGTTCGCGAAATCGGTCAGTTCCACCGGCTCGGCCCCTACGCTCTGGGACTTGTTGCCGGCGGGGCACTTGGCAACCTGCTCAGCATGCTCTTCGGCCCCGCCGGAGTCGCGGATTTCCTGGCCGTACACCTCCAGGATAAGTCCATCGTGCTGAATTTCGCCGACCTGGCACTGTGGTCAGGCGCGCTACTCCTGATACCGGTTATAGCACGCCTGCTGTTACTGCTACGCGCGCAGCGGAAACGGGTTGTAATTCAGTCATTTTGACCGATCAACCGCCTGCGTTGTACCGACCACGCCGATTGTTGGCGATCATTCGGTCATAATGACCGAATATATATAGATATACGAATCGGGATCAGAAGCCCATGTAGGCGCGGACGCGTGGCTCGATCATGTCTGGGGTCCAGGGTGGTGACCAGACGAGGTTAATGATGACGTCGCCGACGCCGGGGATGGTTTTGAGCTGCTTTTCGGCCTCACCCATGATTTGTCCACCGGACGGGCAGCCCGGGGAGGTGAGGCTTATTTCGACGTAGATGTGATTGTTTTCGACATCGACCTCATAGACGAGTCCCAGGTCAACGATGTTGATATTGAGATCCGGGTCTTTGACGCGTCGGAGCGCGAGTCGTGCCATATCGACCGATATGGCCGGAGGTGCTGGATCGGCTGGAGTGGTCATCCCTGTAATCTAGACGAATTGGGATGAGAGTGTGTGTCGGTGGTGAGGGGTGTAGCGGGGTGCAGCCGCGAATTCAGGGCTTCTTGGAGGCTGCGGCGGACGCCTTGGCGGGTGGTTTAGCGACCGGTTTAGCGACTGGCTTCTTGGCCGCGGGTTTGGCAGCAGGCTTTTTAGCGGCGGCCTTTTTGGCCGCGGCTGCTGCGGCTGCGCGTTTGCGTGCGGCAGCTGTTGAGGCGCGTGTTGAGACCAGTGGTTTGTTCCAGTCGGCGGCGACATCGGCGCGGAATTTAGCGGGCATGTCGGGGATACCGTCTGGTGAATCGGTTACAGCAAGTGCGGCTGCGTCTGCGAGGTCATTGCGCACATCGGCGATGACCTTGGAGGGTCTCTTGGCGCGTGCGGCGTGCACGCGGTTGGTGAGCAGCACGACGAACATCTGTCGATCGGGGTCGATCCAGAGTGAGGTGCCTGTGAATCCGGTGTGTCCGTAGGCTCTTTCGGAGAGGTATTTTCCGCACCCTCCGGAGTCGCTTTCGCAGGTATCCCACCCCAGTGCCCGCCGTCCGGCAGTGCGCCTGGTGAAGGTGGCGACGGTGGAGTCGGCGAGTATGCGTACCTCATTTATGGTGCCGCCGTTAAGCATCATTTGCGCGAATACCGCGAGGTCAGAAGCGGTACTGAAGAGCCCTGCGTGTCCAGCGACTCCGCCCAATGCGTATGCGTTTTCGTCGTGCACTTCACCGCGGAGTGGGTACCCGCGTGGCGGTGCGATTTCGGTGGGTGCCGTGCGCATGGCGTACCAGGGTTCAGGAGTGAATCTGGTATCGGTCATCCCCAGTGGTGCAAAAACGTTTTCGCGCAGGAAGGAGTCGAGCGGCTGTCCGCTTACTTTCTCGGCGAGGAAGGCGAGAATATCGGCTCCCAGGTCTGAATAGACGTAGCATGCGCCCGGTTTGCACGAGAGAGGTGTAGCGAGTACAGCGTCCCGTGCGGCCGCGGGTGTGCGTGCAATTCTCCAGAGTTCGCGTCCGGCTGGTAGCCCTGCGTGGTGAGTGAGCAGTTGTTGGACGGTAACCTGGTCCTTGAGGCCGCCGGTGAAGGCGGGCAGGTATTTGCTGACCGGGTCATCGAGTCTGACGAGTCCGCGGTCATAGAGGAGCATAATGGCCGTGGTGGTAGCGACGACTTTGGTGAGTGAAGCCAGGTCGTAGATACTTTCGTTGGGTGAGACGGCGATCTTGCCATTCCAGTCCAGGTTCCCGAATCCCCGTTGCCAGACGGAGTAGCCCTTGCGTCCGACGACGACCGCAGCGCCCGGGTATCCGCCAGCGGTGATCCCGCGTTGCACGAGCCGATCGATGGTTTCGAGGCGATCAGCGGACATGCCAACGAGCCGCGGCTCCGTGGTAGGGAGCCCGGGCGAGGCCATGTGGGCGGCCGGCATAGCGGTGGCGGTGGCGTCAGCGGCCGCGATGGTAGCGGCAACGAGCAGAGCGGACAGGATCACGTCGGGTAGTCTGGGGAGTGAGTGTCTTGTGGGTGCTTAGTGAGGGTTTTCGGGTGGGTTTAACAGTGCCGCTTTTGTGGCTGGAATCTGCTGTGGGACGCGGTGCTGTAAGTGGTACGAACGGCGGTGCGTTCTCGCTGCTACTCAGGTTTAAACAAAAGCTGTCACAGGTCAAGACGATTCAACCCATTAAAAGGGCGCAGGTTGCATCAATTTGCCGCGTGTAGGAAGATTCATCTTGTGGAGTGAGGAAACGTTTTTGGCGGGAGTGGTGACAGAATTACTGAGATGACAGATACGGACATGTTACTGGTACGGCGTTCGATAGCCGGCGATGAGCGGGCGATGCGGGCCTTGTGGGCTGAGCATTCGCCGCAGGTGGACCGTTTGATACGTCGTCTTGCGGGTGACCCTGAGCTGGCAAAGGACATAGCGCAGGAGGTGTGGGTGCAGGTATTTCGTGCGTTGCCGTCGTTCCGTGGTGATTCGCAGTTCAGCACATGGCTTCATCGGATAGTGGTGAACCGGACGTTGAATGCGATGCGTGTAGTGCGTCGGGTAAATGCCGCGGAGGTGTCATTGGGGGAATATGACGTGTTGGTGGACCATGATTCGGAGCGGACGATGCTTGTGGCGTCGATAGAGGAGGCGGCGCGGCGTCTGTCGCCTGGTGCCCGTGCGGTGTTTGTGCTTCACGATGTGCAGGGCTACTCGCACGAAGAGATAGCATCGGAGCTGGGGATAACAGCGGGCGGTTCGCGATCGCAGTTATTCAAGGCCCGTATGAAGTTGCGCCGTTTGCTGGCGCCGCTTGTGGAGAGTGGAACTACGACTGTGGAAGGTGGCTATGCGACACGTTGAATCGGAGCGACTTGCGTCGCTTGACCATGAACCGCTGACAGAGCTGGAGTCGGCGCACCTGTTGCAGTGTGCGGAATGCCGGGCTGAGCGGGACGCATACGCGATGCTTGCGCGCCTGGCGATGGAGGAGCGTGGTGAGAGTGGCGAGGGCGCTATGAATAGCGGTGAGGAGAGTGGTGTCGCGCTTAGCGATTGGGAGTCGTTGTCTTTGCGGCTCCGTGAGGAAGGATTGGTGCGGGAGGCGGGTTCATCCGGCCGGGTGTCGTTTGCGGGTCGGATGTGGAGCTCCGGTGTGTGGCGTGCAGCGGCAGCGTTGCTGCTTGTCGCGGGTGGTGTGTATGCCGGTCGTTTGAGCGCGCCGGGCGCGGGCGCTGGAGCGGGCGGTGAATTGTCGGATATGGCTTCGGCTGGTGGTTCGGCAGCAGGCAGCTACGTGTCCAGCGTGCTGAACGGCGCTGCGGAGTTTTCGTCGGTGGAGGAAGCGACGCGTGTATTGGCGACTGCGCAACGGGAGTATGAGCGCGCATCGTTGTGGCTGGCATCGAACGACACGACGATCCGTTCGCCGGAGGTGTTCAGGGCGCGTCTGGCCGCACTCGATCAGATGATGGCAGCATCGCGCGCAGCGTTGCGCGAAGCGCCTCAGGACCCGCTGCTGAATCACTACTATCTGGCCGCGTATACGGCGCGCGAGGCGACGTTGCAGCAGTTGGTGAGCATACTTCCGGTTGACAAGACCATAGAGGGGTTCTGATACAATGAGAACTGATATCGTAGTGAAGCGTGATGTGACACGTGAGGCATCGCGTGGTGTGGCACGCACAGTTGCACATACAGTTTCGCGTGAAGTTTCGCGTGAAGTTTCGCGAACAGCATTGCTCGGAGCCTTGTCTGCTATGCTCTCTGCCGCGGCGTTTGCAGCAGCCTCGGCGATTGTAATCGCGTTTGCGGCACCCGCCGTTGCTTCCGCGCAGGGTGGCGGAAGTGCGGGCGGAGTTCTGCGCATCGCGAAGGAACAGAGCGCGACGCCTTATGTCTGTGCAGAGATCATGCAGATGCCACGGATGCTGGCAGCAACACCTGAAGGGCGATCGGTGGTGCGTTTGCAGCGTGAGCTGGATGTGTACTCGCAGGAGATGGCGCGTCGGGGTCTTCAGTTGACCATCAGGGCACCAGGTGTTGCAGTGGTGCAGCGCGATGTCGATTCGCTTGCGCGTGTGCTTGAGCTGCGAGGTGTGAATGTCGATTCCGTTTCGACAGTAGTGGTTGGTGGTGACAGTGCAAACAGCGGCGGCAGTGTCGTGCGGATGCGTATTGTGGCTTCACCGAAGACCGAAGTGGAAGCAGTGATCCGGGATCTGCAGCCCAGGATAGCAGCACTGACGAGCCCGATTCAGGGGAGCCCGTTTGCGAAGCCCTTCCCTGTTCAGGGGTGGATAGGGATTCATATTTCGGGCTCATCGTTCCGCGAGCTGACACCCCAGGGTGTGGTTACGCGCTACTGCGACGAGTATCCCGTCGTGGAGGCGGTCGATCCCGGTTCACCTGCAGAAGTGGGCGGGCTGTTGGCTGGTGATACGCTCATAGCGTTTAACGGGCGTGATGTACTGCGCAATCCGATAGTGCACACCGAAACGTTTGCAGTCGGGAAGGAGTTGCGGGTATCGATCAGGCGTTACGGGCGGCCACTTCAGGTGGTGACGACCGTGGCTCCGCCGCGCACTGGTGCAATGACCGTGTTGGGGAGGGCGCTGCCGTATACTGCCGGAAGTTGCCCGGGCTGTCCTCCTATCCCCGGTGCAGGTAATGTCCTTGTCGGGTTTATGGCTTCTCCGGTCCCGGGTGGTACCACAGGCGCAGCAGGGCTTCCACCAGGCTTTCTGCCAGGGTTCGCAGTTGGTTCTGCAACCGGTTCTTCAGCTGGTTCAACAACCGGTGCAGTTGCCGGTGCGCATGTAGCAGCAGCGCAGGGAGATCTGGCGCAGAGTCTTGAGATAGAGTCGGGTCTTCTTGTGTTGCGCGTGCTTGGTGGCACACCCATGTCAGATGCCGGTGTGCGAGTGGGTGAGGTTATCCGGACAATCAACGGTCAGGCTGCCGCCGGCGTGTCGCAGCTTCAGCGTGCATTTGCATCTGCATCGCGTGAAGCGAAGCTGGAGTTATGGGCGCGTGGCCAGCAGCAGCGAACTGTTACCGTGAAGTGGTAGCAGTCGGCAGGCGGAGTGAGCCTGCGGGCACAGAGTAGAGTGCGCGGACAGTAGCACGGTCGGCCGGTGAGAGATCGCGTGCCCGCACCTGCGCTGCCATGATGTTGTCGGACGAGCTCGAGTGATCGAGTCCAAGCAGATGTCCGACTTCGTGCAGCGCAATTGCGTACATCTGTTCCGGCGTAACTGTACCGCCGTTAGGGTGTGACATGCCGAGTTCGATATTGCCGCTCAAAAGCCACCAGTGTTCGTTTCTGCTCCAGACTGTTTTACCGCTGATACCTGTCGGAAAATTTTCGACAAAGCTGACGTGAACGTTGGCGGTTGTGGAATCGGCGACGAATGAAAAGCGGACGGGGATTCCTGTGTCGCTCCATGCATTGAATGCACTCTGGACGGCTGAGATGAAAGCTTCGTTCCAGTCATCCGGCATGGTGATCGCAGCGTTGCGTACGCCGACCCAGACGCGGAGTGGTCTGAGTGAGCGTTCTGGCCAGCGTGCGAGTGCGGAGTCACGCGCGGCAAGGAGTTCGCCGATGTAGGTGCCGTCTGAGATCTGTGCGATGCGTTGCCGGAGAAGCAGCGGGTCGGCTACCGGGTTTGCGGAGCTGTTGTTGGCAGCGGGTGTAGCAGGCAGGCCGAGGGTAGCGAAAGCGGCGGAAGCGGAAGCGGAGACTTTGGTGGATGCAGAGGCGGGTACAGAGGGAGGCACTGAGGCGGCCGCAGAAGCGCGTCCCGCGCGTGCGCCGCTCCTCGCAGCGGCGGAGCTGCTGGACGTCGCGGCAGTTGGGCCAGCGCGCCGGCTGAGTGTCCCCGCGTCGGTTCCCGTTTCAAACACGGAGGCGGGTGTTATGACACCGGATGTGACTGCCGAATAACCGACAAAGAGGCCGAAGGAGAGTACTGATGTGGCCAGCAGTATCTCAGCGGTCTTCATGCGCAATGTACCGGAGCGGGTGATGTGCCCCGGTATGCAGGCAGCAAAGTGACAGGAACAGTGATATTCCGGACCGGTTGCGTGTCAACAGTAAGAGCGTAATCGGGAGTTACCCGATGCACTTACAGCGACGATCCGGCGGTCAGTGTGTCACCGTGGTTTGAGCAGTTTGTGACGGACTCCGCCCGTTATCTCGGGAACGAAACCAGACTTTCCTGGCCGTTGCGCCCCACCGCAGCAACACCAAAGAAGTAGTTGTCGATTATGACGTTGGTGAGCGTGTACTGCGTGACATTCCCGACGTATCTGGAGCGGGTCCAGTTCACTTCATCGGGCTTCCTCCAGTAGATGCGATATCCCACGACATCGGGAGAGTCCACGGCTTTCCAGCGGAGGGTGGGTGAGGCCTGCACCGAGCCGCGGATGGTAGCCGAGTCCGGGGAAGCAGGCGCCCACGCGAGCGAGATGAGTGTTGCAGCATCGAGTGCGGTGATGGATGCCGCGTATTTGAAATCAACTCCCTCGAGGACGTCACCGTATTCGATTCCGTTCGCGGTTCGGAGGTCCTGATGCTGTCGCGTGTAGTCCTCATGCGCTTCCATAAGCCGAACAGCGGGGAAGCCCTGATTGAAGAACGGGGTATGGTGACCGCCGCGTCCGTAACGATCCAGTCGGTAGATGATATCGACATCCAGGTTGGGCATGTAGAGGTCTGCCATCCTGTCGATATAGCGTGCGAGCTGACGCGACGGCGTGTCGAGTTCGCCGCCGTTTGTGAGAATGCGCCTGAGTTCAGCCGGTGAGGTATTGGCCGGCAGCCCCGGTGCAAAGACGCGCGCTTTGGTGTTCTCGATTACGCCATCGATACCGCTGATGTTGCCGATCATATCGTTGTTGATGACGGCTTCGATGCGCCACCCTTCGGCCTTGGCTTTTTTGGCGAGTATTTCACCACCCTGAAGCCCTTGCTCTTCAGAGGAGAGCGCGGCGAAAACCACGGATGCATTGGGTTTGTATCTGGAGAGGACGCGCGCTGCCTCCAGTGTGGCAGCGATCCCCGTTGCGTTGTCGTTGGCACCGGGTGCATCGGAAGTGGCGTTCATGACATCGGAGACGCGCGAATCGATGTCGCCACTGAGCAATACGTAGCGCTGCGGGTCGGTCGTGCCGCGAAGTATTGCGACTACATCGACAACGTTGAGATCCTCGCGGATGCGTCCCTGTGGTGATCCCTTGAGGACTTCAGAGACGTACTGCACTTCCAGACAGCCGTTGCATTCACGCGAGATTTTCTGGAACTCGTCGTAGATCCACCGTCTGGCGGCACCGATTCCGCGTGTGGTGGAGAGTGTATCTGACAGCGTGTGTCTGGTGCCGAAGGAAACGAGTTTCCGGATATCCTGCTCCATGCGTTCCGCGCTGATGGCGGCCACGATTTCATGTACGCGCGGATCTTCCTGCGACAGGACCGGTTCCGGTCGGGGTGGCGGCGGTGGCGCAGTGGGGCGTTGCGGCGGGCGTTGCGCGCTTAAGAGCGCGGGTACGAAGAGAGCGGTAAGAGCTAAGCGTAGCATGTCGTTGGCAGGAGTATCGGCGAAACGTGAATCGTCCTGCGAAGCATACGCTAGCGGTGCTGTCTTCGCAAAGCCATTACAGCGGTAAGGAGTCCGGCGCCCCCGAGGAAAGTCGCGGCGTAGATGAGCGGATTGAGGACTTCGCGTTCCCATCCACCGGATGTGTGTCCGGCGACGATGAACGCATTCAGCACTCCTGCCATGCCGAACGTGGCCCATCCGAGTCGTTCGAGCCTGCTTCGCGCGCGTGCAGCCATGACAATCCCGAGAAGGATACCGCCTGCGGCGGAAGTGATTCCGAGCCAGAGCATAGCGTCCATAAAGTGTGGTCTCTGATGGTTGGGGTGTGCGAGGGCAGAACCATGCATTGTCGCGTTTGCGGCTATCCTTGCAAAGTATACGGCCGTCCGTGACGCAGCGCAATTGACAAAAGGTGTTGCAACACTTAGTGTTGATGTATGAATATCAGAAGCAGTACCAACAGCAGACCTGGCAGACCGAACTACAACGCCGCCGACCCGCACTACGGCACGCCACCCACGGGTTACCGCGCGCCATCCAACACGCACGTCGGCGCCGTTAAACTCGCTGTCACTGACCTCGACCGGGCCATCCGCTTCTACACCGGCATGCTCGGCTTCCACTACCGCACACTGCCCAACGGCAACGCTGCGCTACACGTCGCAGGCACCCACGCACCGCTCATCGTTCTACAACAGATCGACGGAACGCCCAGAGCCACGCCCCGGTCACACCTGGGACTCTATCACTTCGCCCTGTTGCTCCCCGATCGGCTGGCGCTGGGTAGGGTACTCAAACAGCTGCTGGACAACGGTTTACACCCGGGCGCATCGGACCACGATGTCAGCGAAGCGCTCTACCTGTCCGACCCGGATGGGCTTGGCATCGAGATCTACGCCGACCGGCCGCGGGAACTCTGGAGGGCCGGTCCGTCAGGGCCAGACGGGCGCGCAGAGATCCATATGACCACCGTACCGCTGGATGCAGCCGGACTCATCCGCGAGGCCGGTAACGCCGCGTGGGACGGCATGCCCACCGGAACCCGTATGGGACACATTCATCTCCACGTGGGGAGTCTCGCGGAAGCCGAGCACTTCTATGCCGACGGGCTTGGACTGGATCGCATGGTGACCGGCTACCCCGGCGCGTTGTTCCTGGCAGCCGGCGGTTACCACCACCATGTCGGACTCAACACCTGGGCCGGTCGCGGCGCACAGTCACCCAGCGAGGACCAGCCCAGGCTTCTGGAGTGGACGCTCGTTGTGCCCACAGAAGAAGATGTGCAAGCGATCACCACGAACCTCGCAACGAACCTCGCAACGGTTGGTTCTGGCGCGGCAGAGATAGCGGCGGGCACTGTGGGAACCGCCGACTCAGCCAGAATCGCGGGCACGGGCACAACCACGGGCACGGACGCAAACGCGAAAGCTGGTGCCGACGCGAAACCCGGCACAGGCGCACTGATATCCGACCCGTGGGGGACCGCTGTCCGCGTTCAACGTGAAGGTGCACAAGTCGCGGTAGCACCTGATCCTGTATCGACAAACGCACAGCACGACTCCAGTGCGTCTCACAACACTAACTCCGCAGGTGCACAATGAAACAGAAAGACACCAACGTCCCCCGCACGCTCAAGGAAGAGATCGGCCAGCAGCGGCCATTCGCGAGCGACAGTGCGGAAGTGTACCTGAACATTGTGCGCACCGCGTCACTGCTGGTGGACTCAATGGAGCAGCTGCTCAAGCCAAGCGGCATTTCTCTGGTACAGTTCAACGTGCTGCGAATCCTCAAGGGCGCCGGTCCGGGCGGTCTTTGCCGGAACGAGCTTCGCGACCGGATGTTGACCCGGATGCCCGATGTAACGCGCTTGCTGGACCGAATGGAGGAGGCGGGCCTGGTGGTTCGGACGCGTGAGACCGGCGACCGTCGTCAGGTTCGTACGGAGCTTACGTACCGGGCGTACGGGTTATTGGAGGAGCTGAATTGTGCGGTAGAGTCGGAGCACGCCGCTCGTCTTGGCCATCTGACGCCGGCCGAGCGTCGTACCCTGATCGACTTACTGACTCAGGCAAGAAACGCGCCTCTTGACACTTAGTGTTGTAACACCTAATTTTACTCTGCATGCCTGTAGCGGCTGACCTATACGCCGCGACAGCTGGATAACTGAAAGGTGTTGTCACACTGATCTTGTAGCTGTATTCAACCTTATAACGGACTTGTTTATGCGCCTCTTTGCGTCGCCGTCGGAACGCCAACTCGATATCAGCCTCCTCTTTATCAGACTCGGACTCGGTGCGGTTTATGCCGCTCATGGCGGACAGAAACTCTTTCAGTACGGCCTCGCCGGTGTCGCTGGTGGATTCGAACAGATGGGGTTGCCTATGCCACAGATCCTCGGACCGCTCGCCGCTATCCTTGAGTTTTTTGGAGGAACTGCACTCATTCTTGGAATCCTCTCCCGGCCAGCTGCAATCGCCGTCGGTCTGAGCGCACTCGGCGCTGCTGCCCTCGTACATGGGCCCGCTGGATTCTTCCTCCCCGCAGGCTATGAGTTCGTCATGGTCCTCTCCGCCATGGCGCTCACCATTGCACTCTGCGGCGGTGGCAGGTACTCCGTCGACAATCTCATTCTGGCGCGCACGCGCAATACGAACTGACTGGATGCGGAGCCGCGGGCGCTGAATAGTGCCCGCAGGCTCCGCAGCATCAAGCGCTACATCAGGCTGCCAGTTGCGACGTGCAATGCGGGCAGCGGGTTGCAGCGATCGGGATATCCGTGGCGCAGTAAGGGCACCCTTTAGTCGTCGGTGCTGCCGGTGCTTCGGCGGGCTTCGAGTGCAGCCGGTTGATTGAACGTACCAGCATGAAGATTGCCGCGGCAACAATGAGGAACGTGATCAGGCTGTTAAGGAAGACGCCGTAGCCAAGCACCACAGCGCCGGCTTCCTTTGCGGCCGCGAGCGATGCATACGGGCCCGCCGCCTCTGCGCCGGCCTTGAGCACTATGAACTGGTTGGAGAAATCAACGCCCCCTGTCAACAGACCGATGGGGGGCATGATGACATCCTCCACGAGAGAACTGACAATCGTGCCAAAGGCACCGCCGATGACCACGCCGACCGCCAGGTCTATGGCGTTCCCGCGCATGATGAATGTCCTGAATTCCTGCCACATAAAATTGCTCCACGATTTGAGTGATAGAGTCCGACTTCATTACCGTTGCCGCCTTCCGGCACCAGTAACGATAACTTCTTCACCGGTTTCGGATCTGTCCAGTACACAGGTATCCCAATCTGTGACCGCGGCTATAGTGTCGACGGAACAACAACAACCACCACCCTGACAGTCAACTGCCCTGAGCGCCCCACACCTCCCGGCTAAGAGGTAAAGATGAACGACAAGGAGTACTCGCGCGCCAGGATTCTGTTGCCGGAGCGCACAATCAGATAGTGCTCAGGGAAAGATCCGCCACCGCGCTGGCTCAGACCGTATATCACGATCGAGTCCGGATACACCCTTGTACCGCCGATCGTAACACGTACCGCCGGTGATCTATCGTTATACTCAGACTCAGCCGGACACTCCCTGCGATCCGTGTACTTGCTCTTCGCTGCTGCCTCACCCTTGAGCAACAACCTGCCGCTGCTGTCCCACATCTCATTCACAAGGCAGTACGATACCGGTGTCGGGTCCGCAAGGAGTGCCACACGCACATGTGACACGAAATCCCCGATGGCCTGTGCAATATTGTCGTCCAGCGTACCATCTCCTGACAAAGACACCGAATACTGAGGGTCCACCAGGATGCCGCCAATACGCGCTATTGAATATCGCTCGACAAAATTGCCTGACGCACGCGTGGTGACAGCGTTAATGACAACTGAGTCCGCAAATACATTGAGACTGCTGAACACTACGCCCTGAGCCGAAGCGCTGTCCGGAGAACTCTGAGCGTCCGGGCACTCACTGCGGTTCTTGTGCATACTTACCGCCGCCGCGCGGCCGTCAAGCAACAGTGCACCACTGCCGTCCCAGAACTCTTTGATTGCGCAGTACGACACGGGGGCCCGGTCATTGCGCACAGAAATCCGGTACATGGAGATCAGTGAGCTCAGACTCGTGATCTGACTGTTGGTGAGCTGCGACTGCGCATAACCGGGCACAGCCGCTGCAAGCAACATCATCATGGCAAAGAGAGCGCGCACGTGTCTGCCTCCGGTCAGGAATGGTTCAGGAACGGTTACAGTATCCGCACCAACGGATACCACTCTCAATAATCACACCTCAGCAAACTGCCCGCCAGCAGATGCTGCACGACGTCCCTCCAGCACCCGCCACACCACCCCCTCCAGCAACCGCCACACGACCCCCGCCAGCACCCGCTTCATAACGCCCGGGCTGCCAATACGGTATTTTCCCCATATGGGCTCCGGCCGCTCCTTTTCATGCGCCGGCGCCACGCCACACCGGTGTTTCATCCCGAAGGTTACGGAGTTTCAGAATGTTCTTTCAGCGCCTGTACGACAGGCCGCTGGCTCAGGCCAGTTACCTGATTGGTTGTCAGCGGACAGGGGAGGCACTCGTTGTTGACCCGAATCGCGATATCAACCTCTACCTGGAAACCGCAGCACGCGAGAAGCTGCGCATCACCCACATCACTGAAACACACATACACGCCGATTTTGTAAGCGGCGCACGCGAACTCGCACACCACACTGGCGCAGAGCTCCTCCTCTCCGATGAAGGTGGCCCCGACTGGAGATACAGCTACGCAAAAGACGCGCACGCAACTCTCCTTCACGACGGTGACTCCTTCATGGTCGGGAATGTCCGCATCGATGTCCTGCACACTCCCGGACACACCCCTGAACACCTGAGCTTCATCGTCACCGACACCGTTGCAGGCGCTGGGCCATGGGGGATACTCACCGGCGATTTCGTATTCGTTGGCGATGTCGGACGTCCGGACCTGCTCGAACGCGCTGCCGGACACAGCGGTACCATGGAAGCAGGCGCACGCACACTCTTCCAGTCGCTCAAAAAGTTCCGCACCCTACCTGACCACCTGCAGCTCTGGCCCGGACACGGTGCGGGCTCGGCATGCGGCAAAGCACTGGGTGCTGTCCCCGCGTCCACAATCGGCTACGAAAAAATCGCCAACTGGGGGCTCACCGTTGCCGACGAAAATGAGTTCGTACGCATGGTGCTCGAAGGACAACCGGAACCGCCGCGCTACTTCGCTGAGATGAAACGCATAAACAGAGACGGAGCGCCTTTTGTAAGCAATACGCCGGAACCGCCGCGGTTGCAGCCTGAAGAATTGCAGCAACGACTCGACGCCGGCGATGTGGTTGTCGATATCCGGCCAGCCGACCGCTACGAACAGGAACATATCCCAGGCACTATCAGCATCCCGCTGAGTGGCATCTTCAATACCTGGGCTGGCTGGTTTATCCCGTACGACAAGAATTTCTATCTCCTCGCTGCCGATGGCGACGATGCCGCCATTACAACAGCATGCAACCAACTCCGCACCATCGGGCTCGACAGCGTTGCCGGTGTCTTTGCCGATAAAGCCATCGGCTACTGGAAACGGAGCGGACGCGCCACCGGACAGATCCGCGTAGTACCGGTTGAAAAAATCGCCGATGTCTGCAATACCGAAAGCGCGACTGTCATTGACGTCCGCGGTCTCAGCGAATGGCAGGCGGGACACGTTCCAGGCGTAAGAAACATCCCGGCGGGCTGGATCACTGAACACCCAGCAGATCACCCGAAGGATGCATGTCTTCTCCTCTGCTGTCAGGGAGGCGCGCGCTCGCACATCGCTGCAAGTGTTCTGCAGGCACGCGGCTATACCAACGTTGCAAGTGTGACGGGTGGTTATCAGGCGTGGCTCGACGCCGGATTCCCCGTGGAATACCCCATCGAACAAGGAACCAACGTATGACCCGCTGTTCCACAGCTGCACATTTCCTCAAAGTCGCGATCGCAACCGCTGCAGTCGCGCTCGTCACATTCGGTACGCAACCGCTCGAAGCACAGCGCGATTCCACCTTCGCACGTGCACCACGTGCACAATTCCAATCGAAAGTATCGCGTGCAGACACGCTCCGCGGGTCATTCACAACGCCCGGACGCGTCTGGTGGGACGCTACATTCTACGACCTGAATGTCAGCATCTCACCAACCGACAGCAGCATCAGTGGCTATAACATCATTCACTACCGCGTCCTTAAGGAAGCGAATGTGATGCAGCTGGATCTGATGGAGCCACTTGTGATCGACAGCATTATCCAGGACCGGCGCAAACTCCGCTTCACACGCGAGGGCGCGGCGTTCTTTGTCACACTCGCTGCCAAACAGAACGCAGGCGCGTCAAAGAGCGTCGCTGTTTACTACCACGGCCGCCCACAGGTAGCTCGCAACCCTCCCTGGCAAGGTGGGTTCACATGGACCCGCGACAGCCTCGGCAGGCCATGGATCAACACGACAGACCAGGGGATGGGCGCATCGGTATGGTGGCCCAACAAGGACACACAGGCCGATGAACCGGACAGTCAGCGGGTCGCCATCCGCGTCCCCGATCCGCTTATCAACATCTCCAACGGTCGGCTCCGGAATACAACGAAGCACAACGACGGCACCACCACTTACGAGTGGTTCGCAACACTGCCGATCAACAACTATGCGATCGCAATTGCGACCGGCAACTACGCGCACTACAGCGATGTCTATATGGGTGAGCGCGGGAAGCTGACACTCGACTTCTGGCCGCTCGATTACAACCTCGCTGCCGCGCACAAACAGTGGACACAGGTGCGACCCATGCTGCAGTGCTTCGAGCACTGGTTCGGACCGTATCCCTTCTATGAAGACGGTTACAAGCTGATTGAAGTGCAGAACGCCGGGATGGAACATCAGACGGCAGTGGCGTACGGCAACTACTACCGCAACGGCTATCGTGGGCGCGACGCCTCGCGTGTCGGACTCGGCCTGCTCTGGGATTTCATCATCATCCACGAAAG
>CAZDMG010000022.1:0-30503 GCA_964506655.1 uncultured Gemmatimonadaceae bacterium | reverse complement strand
CGTTCGTTCAATGAAGGCTCGTTATGCCTTCAATCAATACCCAGGAGTTCGCAGTTGCAGGAGTCTGAACACAAGGCTTCCGCGCAGGCGCGAACGTTGACATACGTTGAAGTATCACTTTCGAGGTGCAGTCAGTATGAGTACTCCCGTTACAGCGAAGATGGTTGCCGAGCTGCGTCAGCGCACTGGTGCCGGCATGATGGATTGCAAGAAGGCGCTCGACGAATCGGGTGGCGACGTGGAAGCTGCTGTTGAGCTCCTTCGCAAGAAGGGGATCGCGAAGGCTGAGAAGCGCGCCGATCGTTCCACAGTTGAGGGAGTCGTGGGTGGCCAGGTGAGCCCGGACGGCCGCGTTGGTGTGCTGGTGGAAGTGGCCTGCGAGACGGACTTCGTTGCGCGCAACGAGGACTTCGGCAAGGTAGTGGCTTCACTGGTCGCGCAGATGGCCAACTCAACGGCTGAAACGGCTGAGCAGTTCCTTGCAGAGAGCTTCCATGAGGACCCGTCGCAGACAGTAGCCGAGTTCGTGAAGGGCGCGTCGGCGCGCACAGGCGAAGCGGTGAACGTCAAGCGTGTGGCCCGCCTTGACGCCGGCGAGAACGGCCAGGTCGGCATGTATCGTCATCACAACGGTAAGCTTGCGACACTGGTGCAGATCTCTGCATCTTCCACAGATGTGGCAAAACATGAAGCCATTCAGGAGCTTGGCCGTTACGTGGCAGAGCATGTTGCGGCTGCGGCGCCGATGGCAGTCGATCGCAGCGGAGTACCAGCCGACAAGATCGAAAGCGAGAAGCGCATTGCTGAGGAGCAGGCTCGTCAGACCGGGAAGCCCGAGGCGATGATCGAAAAGATCTCGACGGGCAAGGTCGAGGCGTTCCTCAAGGATGTAACGCTTCTGCCGCAGGCGTGGGTGCGGGATCCGTCGCTGACCATTGCAGCGCTGGTAACTGATTCCGGGAAGCGCGCCGGTGGTACGGTCACAATTGAGCGTTTCGCACGTATTCAGCTTGGCGTAGAGTAATAGCCTTGTGACGAACTCATCTGATGAAACGGGTGCACCGGCGGTAGATGCCGGCGGTGCGCTGCGTTACCCCAGGGTCTTGCTTAAACTTTCAGGCGAGGCACTCGCTGGCGGGAAAGGGGTCGGATACGATTTCGAGCGGGTAAGCTTTTTTGCCAGCCAGATCAGGGATGTGGCCTCCATGGGGGTGCAGCTCGGGATTGTTATCGGCGGTGGCAATATGGTGCGTGGCTCGCAGCTGTCGCAGCTGGGGATGGACCGGGTCAGCGCCGACTACATGGGGATGCTGGGGACGGTAATCAACGCCCTTGCAATGCAGGACCAGCTGGAGAAGATGGGGGTAGATACCCGTGTCATGAGCGCGATACGGATGGAGGAGCTGGCGGAACCGTTTATCCGGCGGCGGGCGATACGGCATTTTGAGAAAGGGCGCACGGTTATCTTTGCGGCCGGCACCGGAAACCCGTATTTTTCAACAGATACCGCTGCCGTGCTTCGTGCCATCCAGATGCGTGCAGACGTGATCATCAAAGCCACCAGCGTTGACGGCGTCTACTCGGCCGACCCGAAGAAAGACCCCAACGCTACTTTCTACGAAAAGATCAGCTACCGTGACGTGATGCTGGAAGAGCTGCGTGTGATGGACCATACCGCGATCACACTCTGCAAGGAGAACCAGCTTCCGCTGATCGTTCTGAACATCCACCAGCCCGGGATGATTGCCAGGGCTGTTCGCGGTGAACATGTGGGGACACTTGTTTCATGACGATAGCACAGGTTGTATCAAATGCGCGTACGGGGATGGAGAAAGGGCTCGAGAGCGCGCGTCGCGAGTTCGCCGGTGTCCGTTCCGGAAAAGCTTCACCCAACATGCTGGACATCATCCGCGTGGAAGCATACGGGTCGATGGTCCCGCTCAATCAGGTGGCGAGTGTATCGGCGCCTGAACCGCGGACACTGCTTGTAACTCCATTCGATAAGGCGCAGGCCAAGATTATTGAAAAGGCGATCCGGGATTCCGATCTCGGGCTCGATCCGGCGCATCAGGGTGGCGTGATACGTGTTCCGCTGCCATCAATGAACGAACAGCGCCGCAAGGAGCTCGTTAAAGTCCTGAATAAACTTGCGGAGGACGGGCGTGTTGCCATCCGGCACGTGCGTACCGATGCGCGCGATCGTCTCAAGAAGCTGGAAGGCGTTTCAGAGGACGAAAAGAAGAAGGCCGAAAAGGATCTTCAGAAGATTCACGACGATTTCATGAGCCAGCTTGATGCAGCGCTCAAGTCGAAGGAAGCAGAAGTGATGGAGGTCTGAGTCCGCACTGCGGATTCCTTCTGATGACTTCAACCGACACCAGGCCTGTGCAGTCGACCGGAACTGAGCTGCTCTCGCGTATTCGTCTGCACGGTGCAGTCCCGCGTCACATTGCCATCATCATGGATGGCAATGGACGCTGGGCGCGTGAAAGGCATATGCCGCGTCCGTTCGGGCACCGCTCCGGTATGAAAGCCGTTCGCGAAGTTTTGGAGGGTTGTCTTGAGTCCGGTGTGGAGTGGTTGTCGCTCTTTGCCTTTTCGCAGGAGAACTGGCAACGCCCCGAATCTGAAATTGCAGCGCTTATGTCGCTGCTGGAAGAGTTCGTAACACGCGAAGCGGAGGAACTGCGTAAGGCAGGCGTCCGTGTAGAAGTGTTCGGCGACCTGAGCCGGTTGAGTGCGAAAACCATGAGTGCCATCAACTCGGCAATAGAAAGCACCCGTGGTGGTACAAAGCTCCGGCTCAATCTCTTTATTTCGTATGGGTCGCGCGCCGAGTTGGTACGCGCCGCGCAGTCGATTGCTGCGGATGTCGAAAGAGGTGCACTGAAAGTCGACGATATTAACGAAGAAGTTTTTCGTTCCCGGCTGTACACTGCTGAATGCCCGGATCCGGATCTGCTGATCCGTACGTCGGGTGAACAGCGCATTTCAAATTTTCTGTTGTGGCAGGTGGCGTATGCGGAGCTTTATATAGCACCGGCGCTGTGGCCTGACTTCGATCGGGTTGCACTTTTTGAAGCGATACTCGATTTCCAGGGTCGCGACCGCCGCTTTGGCAAGGTGCCGACCTGATGACCCGGACCAGAGAGCGGTTGCAGAGTGAGTAAAGGTCAGCCTGGTGAGTTGCTGAAACGCGTACTGGTTGCTGCCGTCGGCATACCTGTAGTGATTGGCGCTCTTTATCTGGGCGACGCATATCTCGCCACACTGCTTGCGGTTTTTGCTGCACTTGCGGCGCGTGAGTTTTTCGACCTGGCCAGGCCCCTGGGTATTGATTCAATCTCAGTGATTGGTATTCCGGTTGCAGCGCTGATACCGATTGCCGTGCATGGTCAGTTGCTACGCGTGCTTGAGGTCCCTGTATTCACTGTGGGTGTGCTTATTGTGCTTGTTGTACTGGCACTTGCAATACCCATGCGCGGCGTTAGCGGCAAGCCAATGGCAGCGGCAGCAGTGACGCTTTTGGGTGCGGCTTACACAGGCGGTACACTTGCCTATGCATACGTGCTCCGGTATTTCGTGTACGCTATTGGCGATGTGTCGGGCTTGCTGGTGGCGCTGCTTCCGATAGTGCTTACGTGGGCGAGTGATACCGGTGCGTACTTTGCGGGAAATGCAATTGGCGGGCGCAAACTTGCGCCGTCTATAAGTCCATCCAAGACAATTGCCGGTGCAGTTGGTGGTGTTGTTCTTACTGTAATCGCGGCGTATCTGCTGGTCCACTATCTGCTGCGTCCGTACGCACAACTTGCGTTTTCGCCGTGGGGTCTTGTGGTATTTGCGGTGGTTGTGAGCGTGGCTGCGCAAATCGGTGATTTGGCGGAATCTGTTTTCAAGCGGTCGGCTGGAGTCAAGGACAGCGGAAACCTGCTGCCCGGGCATGGCGGTGCGCTGGACAGGCTCGATTCGCTCTTCTTTGTGCTGCCGGTGGCATATGTGTTATACCTGCAGCTGCTGATCCCGGCACCGAAGTGACTCTCGCTCCCGGAGCAACAGGTACATCGGCTGAACATGGTGTACGGGCTAATCGTCACAATGGCGTGAAAGGCGTGGCGATCCTTGGGGTGACCGGTTCGATCGGTTCCAGTGCGTTGTCGGTTCTTGAAAGACACAGAAGTGAGTTCCGGCTGGTGGCGATCACAGCGCACCGGAACGCATCTCTGCTTAAGGAGATCGAAGCGCGGTGGCAGCCGGAGTATGTAGGGCTCGCTGCGTCGCGCACTGGTGCTGAACCAGGCGCAGATCGCGGTACGAACCCCGAATGGGGACCCGATGCCGAGAGTCTGATTGAGGCGGCAACGCACCCCGGAGTCGATATCGTAATCAATGCTGTTGTGGGCGCTGCGGGTCTTGCAGCAACGCTGGAGGCATTAAAGGCAGGGAAGCGGGTCGCGCTCGCCAACAAGGAAACACTCGTGCTCGCCGGAGAGATCGTGCTTGAGACAGCACGCAAGTATGGTGGCGAAGTTGTACCGGTTGACAGCGAGCACTCGGCGATCCTGCAGTGTCTTGCCGGCCGCGGTGGGAGTGCAGATGTGAGCCGCTTGCTGCTTACTGCATCGGGTGGCCCGTTCCGCACCTGGGACAGCGAGGCTATTCGCGGGGCGCGCCCGACTGACGCACTGCGGCACCCCACATGGCAGATGGGAAACAAGATTACAATTGATAGCGCCACGCTTGCCAACAAGGCACTGGAGCTCATTGAGGCGCATCACCTGTTTGGTGTGCCATACGGGAAGCTGGATGTGGTGGTGCACCCACAGAGCATTATTCATTCGTTTGTGGAGTTTGTGGACGGCAGCGTGCTCGCACAGATGGGTGTGCCATCGATGGAGCTTCCGATCCTGTATGCACTGACCTGGCCGGAGCGTATGTCCGACAGTGGTGTAACACGATTCGATCCGGTCCTTGTGGGGCAGCTTACATTCGAGGCAGTAAGGCATGAGGACTTTCCGCTCTTAAGGCTCGGTCTTGCGGCCGGTAAGTCCGGTGGCGCGGCACCTGCGGTCTTCAATGCTGCCAACGAAGAGGCAGTTGCGCTCTTCCTTGGCGAGGGGCTGGAGTTCCCGGATATCGCGGCGGCGGTAGATGCAGCACTGCAGAAGTTTTCGGAGCTGCCGGGCGACTCGCTGGAAGATCTGCTCATCGCCGATGGCCTGGCGCGCGATTTTGTGCTGGCAGGCGCCGGTGTGCGGAAAGTCAATTACAACATTGGATAAACCCAAAGACTGAATACGAGCTCAACTTGCTGAACACACTGATTGCAATTGGATCGCCGCTGGTAGTTTTTGGTCTGGTGGTGTTTGTACACGAACTCGGGCACTTTCTGGCTGCCAAGGCAACGGGTGTATATGCGCCTGTCTTTTCGCTGGGGTGGGGGAAGCGGCTGTTCGGATTCAAGCGTGGCGAAACCGATTATCGGGTTTCTGTTTTCCCGCTTGGCGGTTACGTGCGGATGGCGTCGCGCGAAGACGAGTCAATGGCCGGTATCGAAGGCGGCAGCGGCCGCGGCGATTTTGTAGCCGAAGGCGACGCAGAGAAGACCGCACCGGAAGTGCGCGCTGCATCGGCACTCTGGGACCCGGAAGGGATGGCTCCATTCGGACCGCGTGCAGTACCCGCAGACCGATGGGTGGAAAGCAAGTCTGTAGCTGCCCGCACCCTTATACTGTCGGCCGGTGTCATCATGAACATCCTGCTGACGATCGTGGTGGCAACTGGTGTGTTTTTTTCGTATGGCAGCGTCTATCGGCCGGCAATTATTGGCTCGGTTATGGAGGGAACGCCTGCGGAGACAGCGGGGCTTAAGGCCGGGGATCGTATCGTTGCGATCGATGGTGACAGCATACACGACTGGGGACAGGTGCTTGCAAGCATAAGCCCGCGCTCCGAAGGGAGCGTGCAGGTGGAAGTGGCGCGTGGCAACGATCGTGTTGTGTCGATGATTCACCCCGAGATGACAACTGTTTTTGATTCGCTGTCAGGTACGTCGCGGCAGGTTGCACGGATAGGTATCCAGGTAGCTGATACAATTGCACGCACGCCCGTGGCTCTGACTGCGGCCGTGGGGATGGGGCTTCGCGCAACATGGGGAATGACTACAGATGTTGCAGGCGTACTTAAAGGGCTCGTCAAGCGCGAAGTATCCGTAAAGAACCTCGGCGGACCTATCGCAATCGCAAGGACATCGGTTCAGGCGGCAAAGAGTGGCGCAGAAACGTTCTGGTCTCTTATTGCATTTCTGAGTCTCAACATCGGTATTCTGAACCTCCTGCCGATCCCAGTGCTGGATGGCGGCCAGATCGTTATTACACTCGCTGAGTCAGTTAAAGGGAGTGCATTCAGCATGCGCGCACGTGAGAACTTTGCGCGCGTCGGTATAGCCTTTGTGCTGGCACTCATTGTGCTTGTGATGTTCAACGATATAACAGCACTGATCCGCTCCTGATCATGGCGCGCCGGTTTGCAGGCTGGCCGTTGCTTCTGCGACGCGCTGCGTACGCCGCGCGTGTTGCTGCCGCCGTTGCCGCCTTCACTCTGGCCAGTGGTTGTGTTGCTACTCCTGCGGCGAGTGGTGTGTCGGCATCGCAGTCGCCCGTGCAGGGCAGACTGACCAGGGATTCGTGGCGTTTCCGTATACGCGCCACAACCGACAGCACTGTGAACTTCGGCGCCGAGGACGCCACGTGGGTCAAGCGCGGTATGTCAGGGATCGTTGTAGATCCTGCACGCGGCGATACTCTGGTTGCAACACTCGTCATTCTGGACAGTGGGCCGCTTGAGTACAGTGCACTCATTACAGGTCAGGTACGCCCCGTATCGCGCTCGCATGTAGTGATACTCGGCTATCGCGAGCCGCCGCTTTATCGAAGGCGCGATTTCTGGGCCGGTGTCGTGAGTGGTGCCGCCGCGGTTGGGCTGCTCGTTATAGGCGCGCGCTAGCTGCCATAACACTTCCGGTTGCGGCACAACAGCAACTCCAGATGCAGCTGTTATCCCCGCAGCTGTTATTTGGGCAGCAGTCGGACGCGGAGCAATGCCGCTGGCGCCGGCGCGGCACGCACAGTGAATTCGCCGTCGCGGAAATCGTGATAGCCCGCAAGCGTTGCTGAATAGGAGTAGCGCCCGATCGGAATCAGGAGTGACGCCGCAGTATCCGCGCGTACCGCGAACTGCACACCGTCGTCTGCCGATACGATCGTAATAACGGCAGGTTTTGGCGAGGCATCGATGGTGACATTGCCGCACCCGCGAAGTGCAAGCTTTACAGTTCGTGTCTCGCCGGCACTCAGTGTAACCGTGGTATCCGTGGCAGCTGTGCGGCACCCTTGCGGTGCGTCCGCTATCCGGCCTCCGATACGCACCGGTTGTCCGGGTGATACAACAGTGGGTGTTCCTGCGGTTACCCGCCTTCCGTTAAGCGCAAGTGTGGCGTTGGCAGGTGCCTCAATGGTGACGTGTGTCGTGCGGTCCCGGTCCGTGTTGCTGGCAGCGGCAATTGAATCCGCGATAAAGCGCGCGCGTTGCGCACTGTCGGCGCGTGCAGAATCGGCCGCGATGGAATCAGCGATGGCAGCGAGTGCCGCACGTGCTGCGTCGATTGAGTCTCTTGCATGCTGTTCAGCAGCGCGTTGCTGTTCGGCCTCAACACGCCTGTGACGCACTAAAGCGAATGTCACCAGCACAAGCATCAATGCGAGAATGGCACCCGAAACTTTTATGCGCGTGCTGCGCTTCTGCACCCTGTTGACGGCAGACAATGGTACCGGTGCAACCAGAGTCGCACCTGAATCACCAGCGGTGTCGTTCCACTGTTCGCGTGCAGGTGCCGAGGGTAGTTGCACCAGTGCGTCGATGAGTCGCGTAGCGCTCTGGATGCGGTCATCCGGGTCCTTGGCCAGGAGTGCGTCAACCACTGCGGCGAATTCCGGTGTCAGCTCCGGCACCAGTTCGCGTGGATCCGGGGCGGCTTGCTCGATGTGCTTGGTGGCGACCTCCTCCCATTTATCGGCGTCAAATGGGAGGGTACCGGTAGCTGCCCGGTACATCGTGACTCCCAGCGAGTAGAGATCGCTTCGGCCGTCTGCCTGGTGTCCCTGCGCCTGCTCGGGGCTGAAGTAGTGGGGCGTGCCGAGTACCTGGCCGGGAGAACGCGTGGCGTTCGCGTCGGTAGCGGCGTCGTTGGCGAGCCCTAATGCGAGATCTGGGTCGAGTCCCGTGGCGAGTTCTATGGCGAGTCCGAAGTCGGTTACCACGGCCCGTCCGTCGGGCGCAAGGAGGATATTGTCGGGCTTGATATCGCGGTGTACTACCCCTGCCGAGTGCGCGATGGAGAGAGCGGCGGCGACTTCGAGCCCGATCCGGACGACCTCGCTCTCAGGGAGCCGGTGCACGAGCTCCAGTCTGCGGGCCAGGCTCAGAGGGAGGAGCTCCATCACAACGAATGGCACCGGACCAGTGGAGCCGATGTACTCACCGGTCTCCCGAATGGCTATGATATTCGGGTGGCGGAGTCGGCTTGCGGTCTCCACTTCGCTGTTGAAACGGCTTCTGGTGCTTTTGTCGTTCTGGAACTCCGGGCGGAGAATTTTGACCGCCACGACGGCCCCTGAGCGGGTATCGGTGGCCTCATATACCCACGAGAAGGAGCCGGACCCCAGGAATCGGCTGGTCCGGTAATTTCCCAACAGTTGACCGAGATAGCGATCGGGCATGCTGAGTCCTTTACATCGAGGGTGAGAGTCGGTAGCTTTTAATGCTCTATGGGATTACGCGCAGAAACCGTTGCGCATGACCGCGTTACGAATATTACGACGATGGCGTTCGACAAGGCATCCACGATCGACAAATACCGCTCGCACGAAAGTGATACGGGCAGCACGCGAGTGCAGATCGCTCTACTTACGGAGCGTATCAACTATCTGACAAACCACTTCCGCACCCACGCGAAGGACCACCATGGTCGTCGCGGGTTGTTGCAGATGGTGGGCAAGCGCCGCCGGTTGCTTGACTACCTGAAACGTACGGACGTTCAGGAGTACCGCGCGCTCGTTCAGGACCTTGGACTCCGTTACTGACTTAACCTGACGCTATCACGTCGCGCGGGGGCAATGTTGCCTGCCGCGCGATTTGCGTGTTCATGAGGTATTTTTGCAGATGATGCACCGTATCGAGCGTACCTTCGCAGGGCGCCCATTGATCATTGAAACCGGACGCATGGCCAAACAGGCCGCCGGTTCAGCGGTCGTAACTTTTGGTGAGACAATGGTTCTCGCGGCAGTTACTGTCAGCGACAACCTGTCTCCGCTTCCGTTCTTTCCGCTTACCGTCGAGTACAGGGAAAAGACCTACGCTGCCGGCAAGATCCCGGGTGGCTTCCTCAAGCGCGAAGGGCGTCCGGCAGATCACGAGATCCTTTCCGCGCGCATCATCGATCGTTCCATCCGTCCACTCTTCCCGGACGGCTTCAAGAATGAAGTCCAGGTCTTTGTTTACGTTATTTCGGCCGACCAGGAGAACGACGCCGATGTCCTGGCGCTCCTTGCTACCTCCTTTGCGCTGAACGCTTCCAGGGTGCCCTTCATGGGTCCCATTGCAGCTGTTCGCGTCGGTCGCGTGCAGGGCCACTGGGTCCTCAACCCGACTTTTGAGCAGCTCGGCTTCTCCGACCTCGAGCTCGTGGTAGCTGGCTCCAGCGATTCCATCGTGATGGTCGAAGGCGGCGCACTTGAAGTTTCCGAAGAGGATGTCCTCGAAGCGCTCCGTCTTTCACACGACGGCATCCGTGAGCTTATCGGCTTCCAGAATGAACTGCTCCCCGCTGCTCAGTCGCCCAAGATGACATGGGAAAAGGCAGAGACACCGGAAGGCGTTGCTGTCCGCACCAAGTCACTTGCCTCCGGTCGCATCCGCGAAGCACTGAACCAGAAGGACAAGCACACCCGCATCGAAGCCGTTGAGCGCGCTAAGAACGAACTCGCAGAAGGGCTCCTCGCTGAGTTCCCCGATAATGCAAAGGATATTCAGACCATTCTTGGCGATGTGGAATACACAGAGCTGCGGTCGCAGGTACTCGATTCCGGCTTGCGTGTCGATGGCCGCCGCATGAACGAAGTGCGCGACATAACAATCGACACCACCGTTCTCCCGCGCTCGCACGGCTCTTCGCTGTTCACACGCGGTCAGACACAGGCGCTCGTCGCTGCTACCCTTGGTACTGCCAAGGATGCACAGCGTCTCGATACCATCGATGAAGCAGGCGAAACGACCAAGTCGTTCATGCTGCACTACAACTTCCCGCCATTCTCGACCGGCGAAGTGCGCCCTGTGCGCGGCACAAGCCGGCGCGAGATCGGACACGGTAATCTCGCCGAACGCGCTCTCCAGAGTGTGCTTCCTGCGTTCGCTGATTTCCCATACACGATCCGTATCGTCTCCGATGTTCTGGAGTCCAACGGTTCCTCATCGATGGCATCGGTGTGCGGCGGTTCGCTTGCACTCTTTGATGCCGGTGTTCCGATGCGGGCTGCTGTGGCAGGTGTTGCAATGGGTCTCATCAAGGAAGGCGATCGCTACGCCATCCTAACCGATATCCTGGGCACCGAAGATCACCTCGGCGATATGGACTTCAAGGTCGCCGGTACGAAGGACGGTATCACATCCATCCAGATGGATATCAAGATCGAAGGGCTGGATCTCAGCATCATGGAAGAGGCACTCGCTCAGGCACGTGAAGGGCGTCTGCACATTCTGGGTGAGATGGACAAGGCACTTACTGCGCCACGCGAAGATCTCTCGCCCTACGCACCACGCATCATCACGGTTCAGATCCCGGTCGACAAGATCGGCGAACTGATCGGCCCGAAGGGCAAGAACATCCGTGGCATCCAGGAAGAGACCGGTGCTGAGCTTTCCGTTGAGGACGACGGTACCGTCACGATTGCTGCCGTCGGCGGCGAGTCGATGGAGCGGGCACGCGAGATGGTTATGTCCATCACGGCAGAGCCGGTTGTCGGTGAGACCTATGAAGGCACAGTGAAGAGCATCACTGCATTCGGTGCGTTCATTGAGATCATGCCTGGCATCGAAGCGCTGCTTCACATCTCCGAGATGCGTCATGAACGCGTCGAAAAGACAGAAGATGTGATGAGCAAGGGTGACAAGGTCACCGTGAAACTGATTGACCGCGACGAGCGGGGCAGACTCCGTCTGTCGATGAAGGCGCTCTTGCCCAAGCCGGAAGGAATGCCGGACGAGCCAGCGCGTTCCGACAAGCCGCGTGAAGGTCGTTCTCGCAACGATGATGGTGAAGGAAGAAGTGGTGGTCGCGGTGGACGTGGAGGTCGAAGCGGTGGCGGACGCGGCGGGCGCTGAAGCTCAGGCGTCTGTCATCAGTACCCCGACCCGCGTTGCAACACTGAACGCCGCTGTGTCGGTGTCGGGCGCTTCGTCGCTCAACATCGAACGCACTGATCTGCCCAATGGCCTGACCGTACTCTCGGAGACAATTCCGGGAGTGCGGTCGGTTGCTTTCGGAGCATGGGTACGTGCAGCAACGGTGCACGAAAGCGCCGGCAACATGGGCGTTTCGCACCTGCTTGAGCATATGGTGTTCAAGGGGACGGAGTCCCGAAGCGCACAGCAGATTGCGCTGTCGCTTGAAACACTGGGCGGCTCACTCGATGCATACACAGAGCGGGAGCACACATCTTTTCAGGCCCGCGTACTGAGCGCTGATCTGCCTGTGGCTGTGGATGTTGTGGGAGACCTGATGTTCCACCCCGTGCTGCGTGACGCCGATCTGGCGCTGGAGCGGAATGTCATCCTCGAAGAAATCAGTATGGTGGACGACACACCGGATGATTGCATCTTCGACTATCACAACAGCGCTCTGTGGCCGGATCATCCGCACGGTTACCCGATACTGGGGACGCGGGAGACTGTGAGTGCGCTCAAGGTTGACGACCTCCGCTCACTTCTTGACCGGGCGTATCACCCCGGGCGGATAGTTGTGGCAGCGGCCGGTGCAGTGAGTCATGCCGCACTGCTGGAGGCGCTTCAGAGTTCCGGCTGGGCCGATCGTTTGCGTGGCGCTGATATTGGCTTCGACGTGAAGCCGGCAGCGTCAGTTCAGGCTGGTGTGCGACATGTGAAACGGGGGGACATAGCTCAGACACATGTGGTTTATGGCGGTGCCGGAATAAAGCACGGCGACCCACGACGCTATGCCTTTGCACTCCTGTCGATGCTCCTCGGCGACGGGATGAGCTCGCGTCTTTTTCAGCGGGTGCGCGAAGAGCTCGGCCTTGCATATACCGTCCAGACTTTTCAGAACAGCTATGCGGACACGGGCTCGCATGGAGTGTACCTCGCCAGTGCGCCAGGATCGGCTCAGCAAGCCGTGGATGCGGTCCGGGAGGTACTTTTAAGAGTTGTACAGGAGGGGGTCTCAGAAGCGGAACTGGAAGCAGGGCGACGGCAATTGCGTGGCCAGCTGGTGCTTTCGCTGGAAGGGGTCTCCTCCCGGTTGTATCGTGCGGCGTCTTTTGCGTTGTACAACGAGGAGCCGCGCAGTGTGGAGGATATCATCGCATCGATCGACGCCGTCGATGGTGCGGCAGTACGTTCGGTAGCACAGGATTTCTTCGATCCTGCACAGTGGACGCTTGTCAGTCTTGGCCCCCGGGCTGTTCGCTGATACGTCCTTCAAACGAAAAATTCCCTAAGCAGCGGAGCTCAGAAATGCGCGTCGGTGTTCCCAAAGAAGTAAAAACAAATGAAAACCGGGTTGCCCTCGTTCCGGGTGGTGTGGAAGCGATGGTTTCTGCAGGTCATGAAGTGTTCATTGAGACCGGGGCCGGTACAGGGAGCGGTTTTGCCGACGAGGACTATCGGCAGGCCGGTGCCACGATCGTCCCCGATGCAGCAACTGCGTGGAATAAGGCAGAGTTGCTTATGAAGGTGAAGGAACCGATCCGTTCCGAGTGGCAGTACCTCCGGAGCGACCTTACGGTATTCACCTTTTTCCATTTTGCCGCCGACGAGGAGCTGACAAAGGCGCACCTGGCCAGTGGTGCGACGTGTATCGCCTACGAGACGGTTGAGCTGCCGCACAGGGAGCTTCCGCTGCTGACGCCGATGTCCGAGGTGGCAGGGCGCATGGCGGTGCAACAGGGTGCCAAGTATCTGGAGAAGATCTTTGGTGGACGCGGCGTGCTGCTGGGCGGCGTCCCCGGTGTAGCGCCTGCCAAGGTCGTGATCCTGGGAGGCGGTGTGGTTGGCACCAACGCAGCCAAGATGGCCGCGGGACTGGGCGCCAACGTGGTTGTAATCGACCTTTCGCTGGAGCGGCTCCGCTACCTCTCCGATGTGATGGCTCCCAACGTGCAGCTGGTATTCTCAAACCGGCACAACATTCTTGAGAACATTACGGAAGCCGATCTGGTCATCGGTGCCGTTCTGATTCCAGGCGCACGGGCTCCGCGTCTGGTGCGCCGGGAGGATTTAAGCCTGATGCGCCCGGGGGCAGTGCTGGTGGATGTGGCTGTGGACCAGGGTGGCTGCATTGAGACCATCAAGCCGACGACTCACAGTGACCCGACTTACGAGGTGGACGGCATCGTCCACTACGGTGTGGCCAATATGCCCGGTGCTGTGCCGCGCACTTCCACGCTGGCACTCACAAACGCGACGCTGCCATATGCACTTCTGCTCGCCAACAAGGGGTGGAAGGAGGCGCTGAGATCCAATGCAGCACTTGCCAAGGGGCTCAATATGTCGGCCGGGAAAGTTACGTATCACGGCGTTTCCGACGCTTTCGGCTACGACTTCATCGAGCCGGCGACGTTTATTGCATAGTTCAGCATAAAGGTATGGCAGTGGGTGAGGCTCATCACGGATATTGCGCCTTGTTGGGCCTGCCCGCTGCCGATAGCTTTCGCGCACGGGCGAGTGTCGCCATTGCACGCCCGTCCGCCCTTATTTTCATGCGCAGTCCGAGTACCTGATCCCTGATGTTCTGGCCATTCAATAAAGCAAATTCGCTGTTTCCGGCAAACGCCATTGCGGTTGACCTCGGCACTGCCAACACCCTGATCTTCGGAAAGGGTGAAGGGATCGTGCTCAACGAGCCGTCCGTGGTGGCACTCGACCGCGAAACAAAGAAGATCAGGGGTGTCGGGCTGGAAGCCAAGCGCATGCTCGGCAGAACACCGGATGGCATTATTGCAGTGCGTCCGCTGAAAGATGGTGTAATCGCCGATTTCGATGTGACGGAAAAGATGCTCCGCTATTTCCTTACACTCGTTATCGACAAGCACGTCTTCAAGATGAAGCCGCGTGTGATTGTGTGTGTGCCATCGGGGATCACTGAAGTAGAAAAGCGTGCCGTGCGTGATTCCGCACTCGGTGCAGGCGCAAAGGAAGTATTCATGATCACCGAACCGATGGCTGCTGCAATCGGTGTCGGCCTGCCTGTTGAATCACCGACCGGCAATATGGTGATCGATATCGGCGGTGGCACAACTGAGATAGCTGTTATTGCGCTCTCCGGCATTGTGAGTGATACATCCATCCGTACGGGCGGCGACGAGCTGGACACAAGCATCGTTCAGTTCATGCGCAAGAACTACAATCTGCTTATCGGTGAGCCCACAGCTGAACAGATCAAGATCCAGATTGGTTCAGCGTATCCCGTAGGCGACGAACGCGAAATGGATGTAAAGGGTCGGGATCTTGTTTCAGGGATTCCCAAGACTGTGCGCGTGCACTCCAGTGAGATACGCGAAGCAGTGCAGGAGCCGATCCAGCAGATAGTTGATGCAGTGCGTCGTGCACTTGAGATCACGCCTCCTGAACTCGCGTCTGACATAGTGGATCGTGGAATTGTAATGACAGGCGGTGGTGCACTTATCCGCGGCCTTGATGTCCTTCTCAGTCAGGACACCGGACTTCCCATACATGTGGATGATGACCCGCTTACGTGCGTAGTACGCGGGACCGGTAAAATCCTTGATGACGAGGAGAAGTACTGGTCCGTGCTGACCACCTGAGGCAGGGCGGGGTAAGGAGCAGTGGCCCGAGCATCCGCCGGCGCCAGCCGCGTTGATACCGGCATCCTTGCAGTGTGTGTAGTCATTGCCATAATTGGTCTGGTTCTTCCCACACGGTGGCGCGATCCGTTTACTGCAGCAGTACGGCACACTGTGCTGGCACCGATGGTGGAAATGGAACGCAAGTCGGCCGCAGCGCGTGCTGCAATCGATGGCCGCGATTCGCTGCTTGTGGTGCGCGGTGAAGCTGCAGCTACTGCACTCACCGTAGATGAAGTGCGTGATGAGAATGAACGCATGCGTGCGATGCTCGGACTCGGCGCGCGTCTCAAGCAGGGGTTTGTTGTTGCAGAAGTGATACCGGGGCGCGGCAATGCTGACGAGTACACGCTTGTGCTGAGCGCGGGATCTGCGGCCGGTGTGGAGCCTTTCACTCCGGTTGTAACCGCCGATGGCCTGGTCGGGATGGTGCAGTCGGTTGACGCCACAACGAGTTACGCCATTACGTGGGCGCACCCGGAGTTTGCGATCTCTGCCATGAGTGTCAATCAGGAGGCGCTTGGCATTGTCAAACCGCACCTGGGCAACGGCGCCGAACGTTGGCTTCTCGAGATGCGGGGCGTGCCATTCCGTGCAGCACTGGATACTGGCACTGTAATTGTGAGCGCTGGTCTTGGCCCTACGTATCCGAAAGGCATTCGGATCGGCACGGTGATCGGTGAACTGGTGACCACCGAGAAGTGGGCGCGTACATATCTGCTGCGTCCGGCTGTGCTTCCGGCCGCTATCGGGCCAGTGATGGTGTTACTGCCGTCGCGTGTGGCCGCGGGCGTGTCCGGTGTGTGGGTGAATATGACGTCCGCAGACAGTGCCGCACGCGCCATAACCGAAAGAGGCGACTCAATGGCGCGCAAGGCCGCGCTGGATGAGCTCGCGGCCAGGCGCGCCGCGATGGAGTCGAGCAGATTGGACAGCTTGTCGCGGGATTCCACGGTGCAGGCCGACAGCATGCGGGTGCCACCTACAGTGTTACCTACAGTGCCACCTACAGTACCGCCAACCGTACCACCAGTGGGACACCGGCTATGGCGATGAGAGCAAGCAGCAAGTCGCAGCTCATTCCGCCCGGGCCTGGTGATGTAGTCCGGTTCATAATCGGTATCGTGATGCTGGTGCTGGCGCACTTCAGCGTGCGACCACTGCTGGCTGGCCACGCGGAGATCGATTTCCTGCTTATTGCGGTGCTGTTCATAGCTGTCCGGGTGCGACCCGGCGTGGCGGCTCTTACAGGGTTGTGCGCGGGGCTTATTGTGGACTCGCTTAATCCGGCTCAGTTTGGTGCCGCGACTCTGGCTTTTTCTCTTATTGCTTATGGTGCATCGTGGCTCAAGGCTGTTTTCTTCGCTGAGAACGTTGCGCTCACCGGCGTGTTTATCTTTGTTGGTAAGTGGCTCTTCGACGCAGTGTATCTGCTGGCAGGACGTGGCGTTCCCGGCGTTGATAAGACTATTCAGCTGCTTCTCTGGTCGCCACTGGCGGCTGTACTGACGGCAATCGTTGCTGTCATTCTTCTCACATTTTTCCGCCCTCTGTATCGAGCGCGTACCTACTGATCCCAGGTGAGCTACCATCCGAATGACGTAACACGAAGGGCACGCGCAGCCCGTGTACTCTTCATGCTGGTGTTCGCTGTACTTGGGGTTGCATTCTTCCGCACTCAGGTGCTGCAGAGCGCTGGTTATGTGCAGCAGTCGGAAGGGAACAGATTGCGTGAAGTGCCGGTGCCCGGTGCGCGCGGTACGATACTCGATCGTAAGGGTGACATTATAGCAGAGAACCTGCCGGGTTACTCGGTGTCACTGCTTACACCCAACGAAGATTCTCTCCGCACTGCACTCGCTGCGCTTGCCACTGTCGTCAATATAGACTCAGCGCAGCAGGCGCTGATTGTACGCCGCTATCATGCATCACCGCAACGCCCCGCAGTGATCTTCAATGACGCCCGGTTTGAAGACGTGTCCATACTGGAAGAACGGCGCGTGGAATTTCCGGGGCTCATAATCCAGACGTCACCCAAGCGTTGGTATCCAGACGGATCAGCGATGGCTGCGGTTATCGGTTATACCGGTGAAATCAAGGACGCCGAACTCGCGCTTCCTGAGTTTGAGAGCTACAAGATGGGGCAGGTCATCGGACGTGATGGTCTTGAGCGCGAGTACGAAAGCAGGCTCCGCGGACACGAAGGTGTGCACTTTGTTGAAGTGGATGCGCGCAATCGCGTTGTACGCGATGCAGGTGTCATGCCTGATATACCGGCGTCTGCACCGCCCGCGCTCAGAACCACACTGGATCTGGATCTGCAGCGTTTCATTGATTCGCTTTTTGGTGATACGCTGCAGGGTGCAGTGGTGGTGCTTGAACCGGATTCGGGAGGGGTGCTGGCGCTCTACAGTGCGCCGACATTCGACCCCAACCGCTTTACTGGCGGCATATCGCAGCGTTACTTCGACAGTCTCAACACCGATAAGCGGCGTCCGCTTTATCAGAAGGCATTCAAGGGGAAGTATCCCCCCGCGTCCACCTTCAAACTGGCAACAGCGATATTGGGGATGGAGCAGGGAGTCGTCGATATTGATTCGCGTATGCCTCAGCCGTGTACCGGCGGTTACACATACGGCGGCAGGTACTTCCGGTGCTGGAAGGCAGCGGGTCATGGTCATTCAACGCTTGCTGAAGCAATAGCGCAGTCGTGCAACGTTTATTTCTATCAGCTGGGGCTGAGGCTCGGGCTGACAGAACTCGTGGCCGGTGGTGTGCGCATGGGTTTTGCGGATCGTTCCGGGCTGGACCTGCCGTATGAAAACCGATCCGAGTTTCCGAGTCCAAATGCAACGGAGTATTACGACAAGAAATTCGGTAAGAACCGGTGGACCAACTCTGTAACGCTTAACCTGTCTATTGGTCAGGGCGAGAACGCGCAGACGGTAGTGAACATGGCGCGGTTTTACTCAGCTATTGCGACAGACGGTCGGGCCGCCAACCCGCACATCCTTGCAGACACCGTTGTCGAGCGTCAGCAGCTGTTCAGGCTTACACCGGAGCAGTTGATGCAGGTAAGGATGGCAATGGCTGAGGTGGTTTCCGGTCGTGGTACGGCAGGTAGCGCAATGATTGCGGGGCTTACGGTTGCGGGGAAGACCGGTACGGCCCAGAACGCCCCCAACCCCGATCATGCGTGGTTTGTCGGGTTTGCGCCGGTGGACCGGCCTCGAATTGTGGTAGCTGTGATGCTGGAGTTCGGGGAGCACGGCTACTTTGCTGCCAGGATCGCAACCAAAGTCATGGAGCGCTACCTCAAGACGTCGCTTTACAACGCCAACGCCACAACCGCCACACAGTAGTGTCCGTAATGCGTCGTCAGGGAATTGATTTCCCGCTTCTTATAATCGCGCTCTTGCTCACTGCGTACGGTATTGCAATGGTGTTTTCTGCCGGACAGGTGGATGTGCCGTCCGGGTTCATTGTGAATGCGTGGAAGCGGCAGTTGGCATGGTTTGGTGTGTCAATGGTTGCGTGCTGGGTTATCACGCGTGGGTCGGTGCGACTCATTGAATGGGCAGCATGGCCGCTTTACCTGCTGTCGTGTTCATTGTTGTTACTGGTGCTCTTTACTGGTTCCGGTGCAGGTACTGCGGCTTCTGTGAGCGGCTGGATAACAATTGCGGGAGTGCGAATCGGTCAGCCTGCGGAGCTGGCAAAGCTCGCGACGCTCATCATGATGGCGAGGGTACTCGCTGAGCGGCGCGAGGCACCGCGCACGCTTCTTGAGTTGTGGCGTCCGGTGCTGGTTGTGGTTATTCCATGGTTGCTTGTGATGGCGCAACCCGATCTGGGTACCGGTCTGGTGTTTATCGGTATCTGTTTTGGGATGCTCTTCTGGGCAGGAGTACCGTGGCAGTTGCTGTTGCTGCTCGCGAGCCCCGCAATCAGCCTGGTGCTGGCTTTCAGTACCGAGATCTGGGGCGCCTGGTTCTGCGTCCTGGCAGCACTGGTTTTCTGGTCCCGGATACCGTGGATAGAAAAGACCATGGTGGTGGTCGCCAATGTGGTTCTGGGTGCGGCGGCGCCGTGGCTGTGGAATGGCCTCGCGCCTTATCAGCAGCGACGGCTGCTCGTCTTCCTGGACCCGTCGATAGACCCGAGGGCCTCAGGGTATCACGTAATCCAGTCGAAAGTCGCGATCGGGTCCGGTGGGCTTTTTGGCAAAGGTTTTACGCTGGGCACGCAGAAGCGGCTGGCTTTTATTCCGGAGCGGCACACCGATTTCATCTTTTCGGTGCTCGGCGAAGAGCTGGGCTTTATCGGGGTATCGCTGGCGCTGACGCTCTTCCTGGTGCTGCTGCTCCGGAGCACACGGATAGCAACGCGCGCGCCGGCTCCGTTCCCGAGCCTGGTGGCATTCGGGATCGCAACCGCGTGGCTGGTGCACGTGATAGTGAATGTCGGGATGACGCTCAACCTGATGCCGGTGACCGGAATCCCGCTGCCGTTTTTCAGCTACGGCGGTTCGTTCCTTGTGGTGAGCTGGCTATGCATCGGGGTGCTGCTTCGGGTGTCAAGCGAAGGGCGGGGGCTTCCCGACTCACTAGGCCTGTAATAGCGGGCGCTGAGGTGTCTGAAGCAGCGTCGGTCGCAGCGCCTGTCACCGCACGCCACCGCCGCACGCCACACGCCACCGCCACACGCCGCACGCCACACGCCACCGCCACACGCCACCGCCGCACGCCACCACCGCACGCAACCACCGCACGCAACCTCGCACGCAACCTCGCACGTAGCCCCGCACCCACTCCAAAGCAGAAGAAATCGGCTGGGTACTGGCAGGAAAGGGTTCTTTCTTCGATCTTTAACTCTCTATGGCATGGTTCAGGAAAGAGAAGAAGCCGCGGCAGCCGCGCCGGGAGCGACTCGAGATACCACCGGACGCGTGGGAGAAGTGCGAGGCCTGCGGGCACACTGATATCCGCGACAATTTTTTGCGCAATTTCAACGTCTGCCCCAACTGTGATTATCACAGGCGGCTAAGGGCGTGGGACTACGCGCAGATGCTGCTCGACGACGGCACCATAAATGAGGTCGGCGACGAGTTGCGATCGGTGGACCCACTGGGGTTCCCCGATTACCCAGCAAGGCTCCGCAAGGCGCTCGAGAAGGCCGGCGACAGCGATGCTATCCTTACCGTTACCGGACAGCTGGAAAATCTCCCGATCGGGATCGGCATAATGGACTTCGCCTTTATGGGCGGGTCGATGGGTTCCGTTGTCGGTGAGAAAATCGCGCGACTCGGGCAGCGTTCACTGGAAAAGAAACACCCGCTGGTGATCATCTCGGCTTCCGGCGGCGCCCGTATGCAGGAGGGCGTGCTGTCGCTTATGCAGATGGCCAAGGCAGCGGCGGTACTGTCGCAGTTGGCAGAACGCCGTATCCCGTACATTTCTGTTCTTACCAACCCCACAACCGGCGGTGTCAGCGCGAGTTTCGCGATGCTGGGCGACGCCATTGTTGCAGAGCCTGGTGCAGTTATTGGTTTCGCGGGCCCAAGGGTAATTAAGCAGACACTCGGGCAGGACCTCCCGGAGGGCTTCCAGACTGCTGAATTTTTGCTGGATAAGGGGATGGTGGACCGCGTGGTGCATCGGAAGGAGCTTAGGACAACGCTCTCCCGTCTGATGCGGCATATGACCGGCCGACAGGCGGCCGCGGGCTACGAGCAAGAGAGCTGAGTACGGTTCACGTGGGGTCTCTTGCAGCACCTCTATCACTTGATTCAGCCGACCGGAGCGCCTACGAGCAGGCGCTGGCGCGGCTCTATTCCCGCACCGCCGGCATCTGGAAACTCGGCCTCGAACGCGTCGAGACGTTCCGCGCCGCTGTCGGAAGGAGCGAGCTTCCTTACCCCATCTTTCACGTTGCCGGTACCAATGGCAAGGGGAGCACGGTAGCCACTCTGGCTACGCTCCTGCAAGGCGCGGGGCTCAAAGTCGGGCGCTACACATCACCGCACCTCGTCGATTTCCGCGAGCGCATCATGGTGAATGGCGTTCCAATTTCAGAGAGCGCAGTTGTCTCCTGGCTCGGGGAATGGGACGCACTCGCGGTGGAGCTGGGCGCGACGTTTTTCGAAACTACCACCGTTATGGCGCTCGACTATTTCAGTCGCGAACAGGTTGACGTTGCGGTAATCGAGGTCGGTCTCGGCGGTCGACTTGACGCCACAAATGTGGTCCGCCCGATTGCCGCCGGCATCACACAGATCGGTTTCGACCATAGGGAATTCCTGGGTGATACGCTGGAGCAGATCGCCACCGAAAAGGCCGGGATCTTCAAGCGGGGCGCCGCGGCTGTTATCGGAGAGCGGAACGAAGAGGTGAGGGACTTTCTCGCCGGTTACGCCGCTGCCGCTGGTTGCCGCCCGATTGTCACCGCCAGAGACTGGCAAGTCTCCGATATCCAGGTAAGCGAAAGCGGCACCGGTTTCCGCTTTAAGGACCCCAGTGGTGAGCGGTGGATAAGAACCCCGCTCGTGGGCGATTTCCAGGCGCACAACACTGCCACGGCGCTCGCCATGCTGGACGCTGCTGGCGGCATTTTCACGCAGATTGCCTCCAGCACCGCAGGTGAGCTGGGCGCTATGCACTTAGCTGGCCGGTTCCAGCACCGTGGCCGATTCCTTTTCGACGTGGCGCACAACGCCGACGGGGCCCGTGCGCTGGCTGCGAACCTGCGGCTGCTCCGGCTTCCCAGGCCGCTGGCGGCAGTGGTAATGGCACTCAACGACAAGGACTGGCACGAGATCGTGACGGAGCTGTCGTCGGTGGCAGACCAGATTGTGGTTTCGCTTGCGCCGACCACGCCGGAGGCGCGGAAGTGGGATCTGAGCGAAGTCCGGCAGTGGGCCGAGTCGGCGAATGTGCCCGTTGTGATTGAGGCGGAGTTCGATGCAGCACTGTCTAAGGCCACGGCAGACGGTGCCACAGTGCTTATAACAGGGTCATTTCATACTGTGGGCGATGCTATGGCGCGCTTGCAGGTGGATCCATTGTTCCGGTAGCTTGCAAGGATGTCCCAGAAGTCACTTCCCGGGTTCCGGGATTTCTATCCCGAACAGTGTGCTGAGCGCTCTCATATTTTTGACGCCTGGCGCCGCATCGTGCGGCGCTACTCATTTGTGGAGTACGACGGCCCGCCTCTCGAGTCGCTGGAACTGTACACGCAAAAGAGCGGCGACGAGATAGTAACTCAGCTGTACGCTTTTACCGACAAGGGCGGACGCGAGGTCGCTTTACGGCCGGAGATGACTCCGACCTTTGCGCGCATGGTTTCCGCGCGTGCGCAGGCGCTCCGCAAACCGGTGCGATGGTTTTCAACGCCGCAGCTCTTCAGATACGAACGCACGCAGAAAGGACGGCTCCGCGAACACTTTCAGCTGAACGTCGACATCGTTGGCGAAGCAGATATCCTCGCCGACGCTGAACTCCTTGCAGTTGCGATCGACATTATGCGCGAACTCGGGCTTACTGCGCGCGATGTAGCAGCGCGTGTTTCCGATCGCAGGTTGCTCAATGCGCTGCTGGAGCACTTCGGCATACCGGTGGAGTCGCACGACCAGGTTTATGCAGTGCTGGATAAGCTGGAGCGTCAGCCTGTTGAAATCTCGCGTGAAAAACTGGCTGACGCCGGTATTGCTGCATCGGTTACGGAGGAGCTGCTGAGCTTTGCAACGCTTGGCTTCGATGACGCCGTGGCACGTTATGGCGATTCAGAGATCGTTGCGCCGCATCTGGAGAACTTCCGGCAGTACCGCGAGCATCTGAACGCACTCGGTGTTGGTGACTGGCTTCGTTTCGACCTCACCATCGTTCGCGGGCTGGCGTATTATACAGGCTTCGTCTTTGAGCTGTTCGATGCTCAGGGTGATTTTCGTGCGATCTGCGGTGGCGGTCGATACGACAACCTTCTGGGCGCGCTGGGCGGTGTATCGCTCCCCGCTGTTGGTTTCGGGATGGGTGATGTTGTGCTCGGCGAGTTGCTGCGCGCGCGAGGGCTTATGAAAGACGTTGCAGTTGCCGGCCCGGAGCTGTGGCTCGTACCGGGTGAAGGTTTTGCACCCCAGGATGTGGTGCGCCTTGCAGGTCAGCTGCGCTCGCTCGGCTTTTCGGTGGAATACACACTCAACTTCCGGAAACTCGGCACAAGACGCACCGGACAGCAGCTCGGTGATGCAACCAAAGCACATGCAAAAGCAGCGCTGGTGTGCCGCAACATGGAACAGGTGGATGTGATCCAGCTCGGCGATTCAGAGAGCGGTGACACAGGCAAGGATGGTTTTTCATTCCTTGCTGATTTTGAAACACTCATGCAGGCAGACAAAGACAGTTCCTGCATAACCGGATTGCGCAGGCTGGTTGAAGCCGGCGCCGTAACCCTTTGACAGATCATGGCTGACGATAAGAAGCTCACTGCACGTGCTGATAATTTCAGCGACTGGTACAATGAACTCGTATTGCGCGCGGAACTTGCCGATTACTCGCCTGTCCGCGGATGCATGGTAATCCGGCCACTCGGCTATGGCATCTGGGAGCGCATGCAGCGCGCACTGGACGACATGTTCAAGGCAACCGGGCATGTGAACGCTTATTTCCCGCTCTTTATCCCCGAGAGTTTCCTTGCGCGCGAGAAGGATCACGTTGAAGGGTTTGCGCATGAGTTTGCCGTTGTTACACATGGCGGTGGCAAGAAGCTGGAAGAGAACCTGATTGTGCGTCCGACATCGGAAACGATCATTTACTCCATGTTTGCCAAATGGGTGCAGAGCTACCGCGACCTGCCGTTGCTGTACAACCAGTGGGCGAATGTAGTGCGCTGGGAGATGCGCACCAGGCTGTTCCTCCGCACAATGGAGTTCCTGTGGCAGGAAGGTCATACAGCGCACGCCACGCACGACGAGGCGGAAGAAGAGACACTCAGGATCCTCGGTATCTACCGCGAGTTCATGGAGCAGTACATGGCGATGCCGGTGATCACAGGGCTCAAGTCGGAGGCTGAGAAGTTCGCCGGTGCGCTCCGCACCTATTCGTGCGAAGCAATGATGCAGGACAACAAGGCTCTTCAGGCAGGCACATCGCATAACCTGGGGCAGAACTTCGCAAAGGCCTTCGATGTAACCTTCCAGAACGAAGCCGGTGAGCAGGCGCATGCATGGAATACGAGCTGGGGAGTTTCCACGCGCATGGTGGGCGGGCTTGTTATGACGCACGGCGACGATGGCGGGCTGAGATTGCCGCCCCGCCTGGCGCCGACGCAGGTGGTGATTGTTCCGATCTGGAAGTCAGACGAAGATCGTGCTGCGACTTTCGAAACTGCGCATCGTATCGCAGATGAACTGGGGAGCTACCGGTTGCCTGAACACGAGCGGATCCGGATACACGTTGACGATCGTGTCGGCATCAAGCCCGGTGCCAAGTACTATCACTGGGAGCTGAGGGGCGTACCGCTACGTCTTGAGATCGGCCCACGCGATATCGCAGCCGGTACCGCACTTCTGGTACGTCGCGATACACGTGAGAAGCGTTCGGTATCGCTCGATTCGCTGCGTACAGAACTGCCGGCTGTGCTCGCCGCTATGCAGGGCGATATGCTGACGGCTGCGCGCGCACGCATGGAAGCCAACTCCATCCGCGAGGCTATCAGCTATGATCGCTTCAGGGAAGTTATGGAAGGCGATGGAGCTTTCGTTTACGCCGGATGGAACGGCGACCCGGCAGTTGAGGCCCGTGTGAAGGAAGAAACCAAGGCCACGATACGCTGCATCCCCGACGCACGTTACCGGTCGTCCGGCAAGCCAGGCCGGTGTATGGTGACCGGTGAGCCCGCCATGCATGAGGTGATATGGGCGCGCGCATACTGAGCGACGATGATTCGACACTGAGTGTCGTCGGTCAGTCCACGTACATGGATGGTGTTTCGCTCGAAGCGATAGCAGAGGCTGCGGGAACACCTGCGTACGTCTATTCTGCGGCTACGATCAGGCGGCAGTACACCAGACTGGCAAACGCACTGGCTGCAGTGCCGCACCGGATACACTACTCCGTAAAAGCGTGCTCGAACCTGAGCATACTCAGGCTTCTCAAAGGGCTGGGTGCCGGTGTGGATATCGTTTCGGGTGGCGAGTTGTATCGCTCACGGGTGGCCGGTTACGAAGGGAGTGATATTGTATTCAGCGGGGTGGGGAAGACGCACCGCGAGATCAATGAAGCACTCGACGCCGGCGTGCTCTTTATCAATGTGGAGTCTGAAGGCGAGCTTGCGCTGGTGAACAGGATTGCAGCGGAGCGTGGCACTGTTGCGCCTGTTGCGCTCCGTGTGAATCCCGAAGTAACGGTGGACAGCCCGCATGAGTACATCCGGACCGGTGAGAAGGGAGACAAGTTCGGCATCCCATTCGACGATGTACATCATGTTGTGCGCAGCGCGCTGTCGATGCCGGCAATTTCTCTTGTCGGGCTTGATATGCACATCGGTTCGCAGCTTTCAACGTTCGACCCTTTTGCTGCGGCAATGAGCAGGATCGGGCCACTTATCCGTGAGATCCGTGCAATGGGTGCGGACTCGCTGGAGTGGCTGGATATCGGTGGTGGCCTGGCTGTTACTTACGATGAAGAAGACCCAACAGATCTGAACAGATTCGCAGCCGGTCTTGCAGAGGCAGTTGCAGGGCTGGGTGTAAGGGTGGTGCTTGAGCCTGGTAGGTTTCTGGCCGCCGAGTCCGGGGTGCTTCTTACGCGCGTGCTGTTCCGGAAGCGGAGTGGTGGCAGGAACATTGTCATAGTGGACGCCGCCATGAATGATCTGATCCGGCCATCGCTGTACGATGCATTTCACCGTATCGAACCTGTGGCGCACGCGGTGCGCGGTGTAAATACGGTGGATATTGTCGGCCCTGTGTGCGAGTCCGGTGATTTTCTGGCGCTCGACCGCGATTTGCCGGATGTGAATCCGGGTGAGCTTCTCACGGTTTCGACAGTGGGCGCATATGGATATTCAATGGCTTCGAATTACAACTCACGTCCGCGCCCTGCAGAAGTTCTGGTCGATGATGGCCGGTTTGCAGTGATCAGCGCGCGGGAAGACTATGCAGATCTGGTACGTCTGGAACAGGCTGCACTTGAGTGGAGGATACCCTGATGAGAATAGGTTTGATGTCGGATACACACGACCGCGTCCCTGCGGTGCGTGAACTGTTGAGTCAGATGGTAGCCGGTGGTGTGTCCATCGTGATGCACGCCGGAGATTACTGCTCGCCGTTTTCCCTCAATCCGTTTCAGGAGCTGTCGGTCCCGATGATGGGAATCTTCGGGCGCAACGATGGCGACCCCGATGCCCTCAATGCAGCAGCGCAAGCGGGCTTCGGCGGTATCGAGCTCTTTGAATCGCCGCACAGTTTCGAACTGGGTGGCAAGACGATGATGCTGGTGCATGATCTGGCTGATGTTCAACAGCAGTCGATCGACCGGCACGAAATCATCATCCATGGTCACACCCATGTGAGCGAAATGAAAACGCGTGGCAACACGCTGCTGGTAAACCCGGGCGAAGCCTGCGGCTGGCTTCACGGTGCGCCATGTGCTGCAATACTTGATCTTGAAACCAAAGCCGTTGAATTCATCAAACTGACAGCTCCGGAGTGGCAATGGTAGAAGGGAGTCGCATACTGATTCTTGACTGCGGTTCACAGTTTACTCAGCTGATTGCGCGCCGTGTGCGTGAGGCGCACGTTTACTCGGAAATACACCCTTCGGATGTTTCCCTTGAGTGGATCCGCGAGTGGGCCCCCGACGGTATCATCCTGTCTGGCGGGCCCAGTTCTGTTACAGATGAGCATGCGCCAACTGTTCCGCCGGAAATCCTGAATGAATACCCCGTGCTTGGTGTATGCTATGGCATGCAGCTCATCGCGCATCTGGAAGGTGGCGAAGTAGCGAGCACCGGTCGTCGCGAGTATGGTCGCGCTGAGATTACAATAGGGGATAGCGCCGGCCTCTTTCAGGGTTTCACCACAGGTGAACGCACTACGGTATGGATGAGTCATGCCGACCACGTCGATGTTGTGCCGGCCGGTTATCTGGAAACTGTCCGTAGTGGAGATGTGGTGGCAGGTTTCAGGCACAGCTCGAAGCCAGTGCATGCGATTCAGTTCCACCCCGAGGTTGCGCACACTGTGCGCGGTGCTGAAATCATTGAGAACTTCCTGTTTCGTGTCTGCAGCTGCGAGCCCGATTGGACAGCCGGCCATTTCATCGATCGGGAGGTTGCGAGGATCCGCGAAGTGGTGGGCGACAAGCAGGTGATCTGCGGACTTTCCGGTGGTGTCGATTCAAGCGTTGCAGCAGCGCTGGTGCATCGTGCGATTGGTGATCAGCTGACGTGCATCTTTGTTGATACCGGGCTTATGCGCATGCATGAGCGCGAGCAGGTCGAGCGAACCATGCGCGCCAACATGGGGATCAACCTGACAATCGTGGAAGCAGAGGAGCGTTTTCTGGGTGCTCTGGCCGGTGAAAGCGATCCTGAGACCAAGCGTCGGATAATCGGTCATACGTTCATTGACGTTTTCGAGGATGCAACGGCAGAGGCCGGTCAGCACGCGGAGTTCCTGGTACAGGGCACGGTCTATCCCGATGTCATTGAGTCATCCACGAAGAAGGACGGGAAGAGCGTTACGATCAAGTCTCACCACAACGTGGGCGGTCTCAAGCCCGATATGAAGTTCAGGCTGATAGAGCCGTTGCGTGAACTGTTCAAGGACGAAGTCCGGAATGTGGGTCGCGAACTGGGGCTCCCCGAGGAGATGGTTGGCCGGCACCCATTCCCGGGCCCTGGGCTTGCGATCCGTATTCTGGGAGATGTGAATCATCGTGCGCTGGATATTCTGCGCCGCGCCGACGTGGTGTATCTGGAAGAGATCCGTGCAGCCGGGTTGTACAACGATATCTGGCAGGCGTTCGCCGTGTTTCTCCCTGTGCGCTCGGTTGGCGTAATGGGCGACGGTCGCACATACGAGAATGTGATTGCGTTGCGCGCGGTAACGAGCACCGACGGGATGACCGCCGACTGGTATCAGTTCCCGCACGAAGTGCTGGCACGGATTTCGAACCGGATCATCAACGAGGTAGGCGGAGTGAACCGCGTGGTGTACGACGTGAGCTCGAAGCCGCCTGCGACGATTGAGTGGGAGTGATTGGTATATACAATGTATATACAATAACGACCTATGGCAACCGGGTATTGACACCGTGTATACGAGTCGCCAGGTTTATCTTATGCCTAAGAAACCTAAGACCCCCAATAAGTCTGCTTCACGCCCAGTGCGGCCGGCCGTTGTTGCAGAGGCTGCGCCAGCGCTGGCGCTGAGCACGAAGGGCAGTATCAACCTCCGTATTGATGCTGCCATCCGGCAGCTCATCGACGATGCTGCCTCTATACTTGGCAAGACGCGCACCGAATTCATGATTGAGAGTGCGCGGCGCCAGGCGATGGATGTACTGCTCGAACAGCGGTTGTTCACGCTCGAAAGCGAAGAATACGATGCTTTGTTGGACGTGCTCGACAACCCGCCACCACCGGGGCCCAAGCTCCGTGCACTGGCACGTCGGCCAATCCCATGGGAGCAGTGAAGCGCAGGCACTCTCCTGCGTCGTCGCTTGCAACACCTGTTCCGCTCAGGTCAGACCATGACCTGACAACGTTCGACTGTGGCGAACCGGCACTCAACGAATGGCTGCGTAAGCGGGCACTGAACAATGAGAGTCGGTTTTCGCGCACGTACGTACTGTGCGCAGGCAATCGCGTTGTTGGGTTTTACAGCATTGCGGCTGGCGCAGTTGAACGTGCTGCTGCGCCCGGGAAGTTGCGGCGCAATGCGCCCGACTTTGTCCCTGTAATTATCATCGGGCGTCTCGCAGTTGACCTGGGGCACCGTGGGAAGGGGCTTGGCATCGATCTGCTGGTTGACGCATTGCGGCGGATCTCTCACGCTGCAGCGAGCATCGGTGTACGTGCAGTGCTTGTACATGCAAAAGACGATGCAGCAAAGTGGTTCTACATGCGCTACGCAGAGTTCATCGAATATCCGGGTGACAGCCGCACACTGTTTCTGCCGATAGAAACGATAGCAGCAACATTCGATTGCTGAGTTGGCCGGGCACGCGAGAGGGCGAATCTTCAACCGGTAGTTGGAGAATGGCCGAGCGGTACCTAAACCGATAGTCGGAGAGTCGACGGGTGGTAACTAGTCCCTGACCGCAGACGGCGCCACCGCGTGACTCACTGCCGGAATGCGTTTCACTGCTTTGACAAGTGCGTCACGATCAGCGTCGGTCATGCCTTTGTAGTAATACCACGGCATGACATACAGGTGTCGGCCGTTCTTGCCGATCCCTTCTTCAAAGACACGGTGCAGGTCTTCTTCGGTGTATGAACCGATGCCGGTGGCATTGTCACTCGTGATGTTTGGTGCGATGGCGTAGCCTTTGTCTCCAGGCAGCGGGAACTTCATTCCACCCGAAAGAGCCATACCCGGAATCTTTTCCATCCGATCGTTCACTGCATCGTGACAATCGTAGCAGGATGCAGTTTTGAGCAACCAGTCGCCGCGCGCAACAACATCCGATGGAGATGGTTCAGCGGCAGGTGATACATCGAGTGGTGCAGGCATCCCGCGAACAAACATTGAAACAGGGAAGCGGAGTGATGTTTTTCCCGGATCGTTCTTTACAGGTTCAAGAGTGCGGATATACGCGATGATCTCGAGAACTGCCTTGTCACTCAGCGTTTCGCGATAAGTGTGATAAGGCATCTGCGGGAATAGAGCTCTGCCGTTTTTGTCAACGCCTTCGCGGATTGCACGCGCCAGTTCGCCATCCGTCCATTCTGTGATCCCTGTCTCAGGGTCAGGAGTAATGTTCGGCGCTATGATGTGACCTGGTGAACCTGGTGCATCTCCGAAGTCGCGGCCGGCACCGATCATCCCGGGCACAGGCGGATCACCGGGTACTTCCTCCTGCACTGGAGAATGGCAACCGATGCATGCTGCAACGTGTTCGACAAGGTACTGGCCATTTGCAACCGAAACGGAATCAGTTGGTGCAGTGATGTCCGGAGCCGGCCGCATTCGCGGTGAGAGTGCGTAGAAGTTCACTGCGGTTGCAGCAGCAGCGACAACAAGAACAGTTGCCAGCCCGACTCCCAGTCTTTTGAACAGCTTACCTGCTTTCATCGTTGTTTCTCCGTGGATCGAAACCTCTTACCCGTGCTACCAGTGCCTTCAGCTCG
>CAZDMG010000021.1:0-31263 GCA_964506655.1 uncultured Gemmatimonadaceae bacterium | reverse complement strand
CCGGCCAGGGACATGCTGCCGGTGGCCGACTGGCTGGAGATCGACCGCTACGCCCACTGCTTTGGCCCGGGTGATGACGTGCTGATTCCGGCACCCAGCTGGACCAGTTACTTCGAGATGGTTGAACTGGCACGCGCGAACGTAATCCCTGTTGTGGGAAACGAGAGCAACTCACTCAAGGTTACAGCAGCCGATCTGGAACGCGCGGCTACACCTGCTGTGAAAGGTCTGATGCTCAACTCGCCATCCAATCCGACAGGCGCGGTGTATTCCCGCGAAGAGCTGTCGGCGATCCTTGAACTTGCAGCTGCACGTGGCTGGTGGGTTATTGCTGACGAGATATACGGACGCATCACTTATGGAGTCGAGGCGCCATCGGTGCTGGATGTCACCACATCTCGTTCAAATCTCATTGTGATAAACGGCGTAGCCAAGGCGTATGCAATGACTGGCTGGCGTATCGGTTGGTCCATCGCACCGGTGGCTGTGACCCGCGCGATGTCGGCATTGCAGGGTCATACCACTTCAAACGCATGCAGCATCTCACAGTACGCTGCACTTGCGGCCCTTACGCAGCACGATGAGGCAGACAGTGCGATAGGCATGATGACGGCGGAGTTCCGTCGTCGCCGGGATGCAGTTGTCGAGGCGATCAGTGCGTTCCCGGGTGTCAGGTATGTTGCGCCTGAGGGTGCGTTCTATCTCTACATCAATGTCGCCGACCACGTGGGTGGCAGTGGCGACAAGGGCGCCCGTTTCGCTGAATACGTGCTGGAAAAGGAGCAGGTGGCAGTTGTGCCGGGGGGAGCATTCTTTACACCGGACTGGATCCGGATGAGCTTTGCAACGAAGCTGGAAATCGCAGTGGAAGGTGTAACGCGCATTGCGCGCGCACTTACTTCATTTCCTGACAGGTAACTCTGTGCAGTAACCAATACTGCCGGAAACGGAGTGAGTGCATGTCTTCAACTTCCGTTTTCGGAAGAGCATGACGACAACGATTATTCCGGGAGCAACATGGTAACAACAATCGTTCTTGTGCAGGCAGATCCGCGGAACATTCCCGGGTGTGCTGAAGCACTTGCCGGGATTCCCGGTGTGGCGGAGGTGTACTCGGTGTCGGGGGAGTGGGATCTGGTTGCGATCGTGCGCGTCCCCGACCTGGAGCAGGTTGCCACTGTAGTGACTCAGGAGTTTGCGGGTGTGCCCGGGATAGTCAGGACACAGACACTTACCGCGTTCCGGGCTTGGTCAAAGAGCGATCTGCAGCAGGCCTGGGATATCGGTATCGACTAGCGCTGCTTTTATCAGTACGCGCAAGGGGTGCGTGGCCAGAACTCCAGCATATCACGCCACGCATCTGTTTCGAAGCGGAGTATGCGTGTATTTATGGCGTTGGGTGCATCACGCAAGCCGAAGAAGAGCTCTACCAACCCGTCGCCGTTGACATCGAGTGCATCCAGGAACCGGAGCGGTGCGACGTCACGCATGTTGCCCAGAGTCTTGTACGTCCAGGACGGCTTGTAGCCATACACTCCTTTATCCAAGACGACTATGAATTGCCGCGGTCGCTCCGTCATTGGCAGTAACGAATCGGGCGCAGCTATCGGGTCGTCGTACGAGACTACCAGAGTCGGGTGTGGTCCGGCAGCGCTTACGACCTGACTGACGCGCCGTTCATATCGTGCCAGCTGTGTCGGGGAGATGCCAACGGTGGGTGCAATCAGCAACGGGATCGCGGAAAGGGCCGAGCGCAGTTCACCTTCGCTGATCTGAGCGGAGTATTTAAGCGGTACAGGCGGCGCGTTGGTTGCAATGAAAGCCTTGTTCCCGCGCACCTCTGCCAATGCAAATGGGATGGGTACGCCTGGGCGGCAAGCCCTTACGAGCATGGTGTCCAGAGCCTGAGGCTCCCAGAAACCTCTGTGCCGCAGCATATCGGAAGTAGCGCGGCCGTTGCGCGTAACCACCACCTGCGCCGCACTGTGCAGGTACTTGAGATCGAAGGCGCTCCAGCCACGTCTGCTGAGCTTCAGTTCACGTGCGCCCGAGCCGCCGATGGTACCGATCGGAAAAATGAGGGTGTTGTTATCGTTGTCATGTACCAGGCGGAACACAACCCCGGGGTCGGAGGCCAGCAATGTGCTGTCGCTCTGCCATCTGAGGTCCGGGCCGGAGGGATGGAGGGCGTTCTTGACGCGGTCGCAGGAGGTCAGCGCGGGGAGCGCGAATACTCCGCTCAGGAACAGCAGGCGCGCCCTGTTCCACGTCCATGGATTGGGCGGCACCGCCTGAGCGCGCAATTGGCGCAGGCGACGACGCCCAGCAGCTGAAGCAAGGGATTTCAATGAATTAAGAAACACGGTTACTATGAAGACTCACCAAAGGTATTGCACGTCACCCGGAAAGTGCCGCGCGGGAGCTTTGTGGAACTGGCGGTGTACGTGCACGTTGGTGTCGTTGGTCTATATTCAGCGTTTGTGGATGAGTTCAATTAACAGGCTTCTTATAAGCTTCGGCAGATGCCCATGACAGCTGAGGGTGCCTGGTTGGTCCGGTTTTCCGGACGCCAGGATATTATAGCAGCCGGGTGTGTACCGGCACGTGATTATTCCGTCCTGGGGTGCTGACTGTGGGCTCTGGCAGGCGGCTTTTGTTGTTTCCGGCTCTGATGGCAATAATGGTGCTGCCCGCAGAAGGAAGCGCACAGTCGCAGAATATGGTGCGCAAGGGTGAGCCTGTTCATCTGATAGTCCGGCCCCGGGTAGGCGACACTCTCTGGCTGCGTGTGGATCAGGCGGTTGATATGCGTGCAATAACAGACGTAGCCGAACAGCGTAGCCGGAGCGCCCTTTCATCGTCTACTCAGCAGCCGCCGCCAACAACTCCGCCAACAATTCCGCCACCGGCATCATACGGCCCGCGTCGTCTGCAGGCGCTTTCTCAATCGACCCGGATGCACCTGTACGCGCATTCCGTGGTGGAATCCAGTGATCTGGTGGTTACCACTCTGCTGGCGACCACAGACTCACTCCTGGTGTGGTCCGGTTCTGCTGCCGACGATGGGATACCACTTGCATTGGCGCTTCCGGATGAAGGGCGGGTAGCACGTGTGCGGGTCACAACAGACGGCACCATGACCGTCAGCGATCCACCGCCAGGATCCATGGCACTCGGCACCACACTCGCAGCGTTACCCGGTATGCTTCCGGCGACAGCAATTGCTGTTGGCGAGAAGTGGAAGCGGGACATACCAATTCCATCGATCCCGATCGGCGGAATGCGAGCCGATGGAATACTGCGCGTGACCTTTCAGCTGGACTCAGCCAGCAACAGCAGTAAGCTGGCATGGATTTCCATGCGCGGCACCCTGCAGCGTTCAGCGCCATCCAGCGAGCTGCCTGTGGGAACCCGGGTCATAACGGGCGGAACGATTGAGGGAGAACTTGTAATTGATCGTGCGCGTGCATGGATAACTGATGCACGGACTATTGTGGACGTGGAGTCAGAAGTGAAGAAGGAGCCGATGGCTCCGGGCACCCCTGTATTCCTCTCTATCCGGGTGACACAAAGGGTGCGCGCGCGCTAAGCTTGTGCATGCGTCTCGTACACCTCGCCGACCTGCATCTGGGATTCCGTCAATATCAACGCAGCACGCCTTCAGGGATCAACCAACGGGAGGTTGATGTAGCTGCGGCAGCTACGCGCGCCTTCGCGAAAGTGGTTTCGCTGAAGCCGGAAATCGTTGTCCTGAGCGGCGACATTTTTCATTCGGTCAGGCCATCGAATACGGCAATCATCCACGCATACAGATTGTTCGCAGATCTGCGAAAGGCGCTTCCGGATGCGGCCATGGTTATGATTGCAGGAAATCACGACGCTCCGCGGACACAGGAGACTGGATGCGTGCTGCCACTTTTCCGTGAACTCGGGATACATGTCGCAGACCACAAAGCGGAGAGTTTTGTATTTCCGGACAGGGACCTCTCCGTTCTGGCGGTGCCGTTCGGTCACGATGCAGTGCGGCCGCCGCTCGTGCCGGACAGCGCATACAGGTATAACGTCCTGGTGTTGCATGGTCAGATAGCCGGCATGCTCCCGGTGCAACATTCAACCCCCGCACAGTCGGGTATGGAGATCAGCACCGACGAACTCCACGCAGAAGCATGGAGTTATATCGCGCTCGGCCACTACCACGTGTACAGCAAAGTGCAGGAGCGGGCGTACTACAGCGGGTCTGTCGAATACACAACAACGAATCCGTGGGGTGAACTCCGCGAGCAGGAATGGAGTGGCGTTCGTGGCAAGGGCTTTATTGAGCACGATCTGGAGAGCTACGAACACCATTTCCATGTTGTACCTCAGTCGCGCCGGCTCATGGATCTTGAGAGTATCAATGCGGCTGGTCTTACGGCTGCGGAGATTGATGCCCAGATACGCGCGCGGGTGGAAAGTGCGAGTGGCGGTATAGACGACAACATAGTACGAATCAGAATCAACGCTATTCCGCGACATGTAGTGCGCGAGCTGGACCACTCTGCGATCCGGGAGTACCGGCGCCGCGCTGTGAGTTTTCACCTGGATGTGAGGGCGCCGGATCCGCTTAAGCGGCGTGTCGGTGGTGCTGCACCGGGGCGGCGCGCAACGTTGCCTGAAATTGTACGCGAACGCCTCAACGGACGGCAGCTCACTCCGGGGATGGACCGCTCGGCTTTTGTTGATATCGGTATGCGCTACCTCGGCGAAGCAGAAGAGCAGCTGAGCGTATCGCTCCCGATGGTGGAGGAGTAGGGAGTGCGGCTCCGATCGCTCCATATGCAGAATTTCCGGCAGCATGCCGACACCCGAATTGCGTTTGAGTCCGGGCTGACAGGTATAATTGGTCCAAACGGTGCCGGCAAGTCAACAATTCTGGAAGCGATTGCATGGGCGCTTTACGGGAAAGCGCGCGGTACCCGCGATTCGATACGGTTCACACGCGCCAAAGATCGTTCACCAGTGCGGGTGGAATTGCAGTTTGATATTGCAGGTCATCGCTATCGTGTAGTGCGGGGGCTTACAACTGCTGAACTGTTTCAGGACGACGGCGAGTCGCCGATTGCGAATTCCATTACAGGTGTAACAGAACTCCTGCAGCGCAGACTCGGCATGACGCGCAGCGAGTTCTTTCACACTTATTTCACCGGCCAGAAGGAGCTGGATGCGATGAGCGCCCTCGGCCCGACAGATCGTGCACGATTCCTGTCGCGTGTACTGGGGTACGACCGCATAACGCTTGCGCAGGAGCTTATCCGTGGCAACAGGCGTTCACTCCTTGCAGAAGCCAATGGTGTGCGCCAGGGATTACCCGACAGGGCTGCTGTCTGGCGCATGGTGGAAGAAGCTGAGGCGCGGCTTGCAGTGGCACGCACAAGGGAAAAAGAAGCTGCCGCTCTCGATGCAGGGAACCGCGCGTTGCTGGAACAGCTGACGCCGCGCTATACCGATGCTGAGACACTGCGTGAGCAGATGCAGAAGCTCGCGAACGAACTGCAGATTGCGCGCAACGACATGCAGACCGCCAACCGCGATACCGAGCGGTTGCAATCTGAGCTGGCCGGCATAGCAGAGGCCCACCGGGAGCTGACTGTACTCCGCGAACTCATGGTGCCACTGCCGGCGGTGCGTGAGGCGCTGGCTCAGATGGATACACTGGCGGCAGCAGATGCGCGCCGTCAGGCACTGCTGGAGCGCGTAAGGCTTCTGGCAGATGAAGACGCCCGCAGTGAAGAGCGGTTGCAAAAGCTGGCTACCGCACCGGAGCTGGAAACAACGACGAGAACGCAACTGCAGAAAGTACAGGATGAACTGGCGGCAGTTGAACGCCAGCTCGATAATGACCGGACTGCATGGGCCCGCGATCGGCAGGAGGCTGAAACACGGCTTGAGGCACTGCTGGTGCAGCACTCGGAGCTGGTGCGGCAGAAACAGGCGCTGGAAGGTCTTGGTGCAGAGAGCCCGTGTCCGACATGCGGCCGTCCGCTTGGTGAATCGTGGCGCACGGTGCTGGATGCGCTGACGACACAGATTGAAACTGTCACCGCCGATGGGAATTACTATCGTGCACGGAGTGTACAGCTGTCGCATCTGCCGAAGCAGATGGAGGAGCTGGAAGCCAGGAAGGAGGCAGGGAAGAAAGAGTCGCTCTCACTGGAGCGGCGGCTGACGAAGATCGCCAATGCCATTCAGGAGCTGACGCAACTCGAGTCCCAGCGCGGCACGACATCGGAGCGTCTGCGTGAAGCACAGCATGAACTGGGTCAGTTGCCATCAGGCTACGACACCATCAGGCATACAGAGCTCAGGAAGGAGGCGGAGCAGTACGCAGCATACGAGAATCAGGCTGCGCGCGTGAGCGGCCTTATAGAGCGTGAGGTAGCGGTGCGGGCTGAACTGCAACGGACCTCAACTGCGGTTGGCGTACTCCGCGAACGCGTTCTGGAGCTCGAGCGCCGGAGTACAGCGGCAGTGAACACGGAAGATGATTATCAGCAGCTTCGCAAGGAGTACGAAAGGGTTTCAGCAGAAGCGCGTCGTGCCGAGCTGGAGTCGCAGAGCGCTGCACACGATGTCGCACGTGTACGGGGTGAGCTGGAGAGTGCTGAGTCATCGCGTCGTGAATATATGAGGCTCAATGAGCGTCTGGAGCAACTGGAGTCGGAGAAGTTGTTGCACGATGAACTGGACCGTGCGTTCACGGACCTGCGCACGGATCTGAATGCTGCATTGCGGCCGGAGCTCTCGGATTCGGGGAGCCGCTTTCTGGAGGCGCTTACCGACGGCCGTTACAGCAGCATTGAACTGGACGATGAGTATCGCATGCTCATCATGGAAGACGGGATACCGAAGCCGGTTATCTCCGGTGGTGAAGAGGACCTCTGCAACCTTGTGTTGCGCCTGGCGATTTCGCAGATGATTGCAGAGCGTGCGGGGCAGAACTTTTCGCTGCTGATACTGGATGAGGTATTTGGATCGCTGGACGATGCGCGGCGCGGAAATGTTGTGGATCTGCTGCGGCGGTTGCATCATCAGTTTGAACAGGTGGTAGTGATCACTCATATCGAGCAGGTCAGGGAGGGGCTGGATCAGGTGCTGCAGGTGGCTCATGATCCGCAGTCAGGTGCGAGTGTGGTTACGCGTGGACGTGCATCGATGGCACTTGCCGGCAGCAGTACACCTTATGACGACAGCGATCTTCCCGGGCGCGACTGGGGTGCGTTGTGAGTGAACACAGTGGAGTTCGGGTTTGCGACCTCGTTCGTCGCGTTGCGACGTTCAGCGATATACCGGCGCTCAATCTTGTGTTCGCCAAGGCATTCACCGAGCGGTACAGGCGCGACGGCATGCCCGGTGTGCACGTGCCGCCGCTCAACCCGGCGATCTGGCGCTATGCCATAGCGGATGCCGGTGACGGTGCGCTTGTGTGGGAAGACAAGCACGGCTCCATCGCGGCATTCAACATGGTGCACCAGTCGGGGACTGAAGGGTGGATGGGCCCGCTGGCGGTACACCCAGTGCTTCAGGGTGCTGGCGCAGGGAAAAGAATTGTTGAGGAAGGGATGCAGTTTCTCCGGCTCGCAGGTGCATCTGTAATCGGTCTTGAAACCATGCCGCGCACCATGGAGAATATCGGTTTCTATTCCCGGCTTGGATTTGTACCCGGACACCTTACAATCACACTGACATTTGAGGCAGCAGGCACATCGGGGAAATATGCGACGCTTCCGCCGGGCCCATCCGCGCGATACGACGAGGCGCTGGAAAGCTGTCGCGTACTGTCGGACAGCCTGCTGAGTGGTTGTGACTTCACTCGTGAGATTCACCTGACTGAAAAAATGTCACTCGGCGGCACTATAGTTCTTGGGACCCCCCGTGATCTGCGGGGCTTCGCGCTCTGGCATACAGCACCACTTGTGGAAGGGCGCACACGCGACGAACTGCGAGTCCTCAAACTGGTGCTGCAACACCAGAACGAGCTCCCTGCGATGATTGAAGCGCTCCGCATGCAGGCGCGAAAGGCGGGGACCAGGCGAGTGGCGATTCGTATGCAGGGTGGCTACAGCAACGCTTACCGCATGCTGATGGAACTGGGTGCGCGTGTCAGGTGGACAGACCTACGCATGAGTGCAGTTGGCTGGAGCGAGCGCATGCCACAGGAAGGGCTGGTGCTCTCCAACTGGGAGATCTGAACAGACAGTTCAGTCTGTTGTGGCACTGACAAGCGCGTTCACCTCATCACGTGCAGCAGCGAGGCGCTTCAGTTCATCACTGGCCTTACGTGCGTTGTCCATAAGCGTTGTGATCGGTGCCAGATCATGTTCTGACATCGTAAGCCGCAGCAGGTCAATCCGGACTTCTTCGAGCGCAGCGACACTGCTCTTGAGTGATTCAGCGGCATGCTCCCTGCGATTGTGCAACAACGAGGTGCCAGTGCGCGAAGGAAGGGGTTCCCGCTCCAGCAGTGCCAGATCGGCTCTCGCCTCGGCGGCCCGGGCTTCGAGTGCACCAATTATTTCGGGGATGCCGTTAAGCTGTGCACGGAGACCAGGTGGCAGAGCGGCGAAGAGGTCCTTTGCAGCAACGCCAAGTGCGACTTCAGTGGGCCGGAACGCGAGATCGGAGACGCGTTGCGAAAGCCGTGGAGCGCCCATACGTCTGGCCAGCCATTCGCCAGCCCTGCTGCGCCACAGCCGGTCGCGGATACCATCTTTCCAGAGCGTACGGATGCGCTGTGGCACAAACGAAACGTTCAGTGCATTGCTGAGTGCACCAAAACCCAGCGTCGCGAAAAATGGAATCAGGATGTACTTCTCGCGAACCAGGTTGTAATTGGCTGCAACTATGAAGCTGACAAACGATGAACCGGCAGCGAGTGTCAGAACGCGCAGGACACGATGCAGCATACTGTCTTCGACTTCACTGATGGCTGCATCGGTTTCATTGCGCTCGCGTCTGGCTTCGTCCAGTGCTGAAATGAGATCAGTGAGTGAGAAACCCGCACGGAACTGCTTGCTTGCCTGATTGATGTGGAAGCCAATAATCGGAAAGACAGGCGCGACCGCGAGTGCGAGGAGCAGGAGTATGTCGCTCGTCCTTCCGGGTCGCTTCCCCATTACCCAGACGATGGTGTTCATCAGAGTGAGGAATGAGAAGAGGCTGGACCAGCCGAGGTATGGGACCAGAAGTGGGTTACGGGCTGCGAGCCAGGAGCGGAGTGAGGGTGGCAATGGTGGGCGCAGTTCAGACGCCGCTGCGAGCGCCGCTGCCAACTCCTCGCCATCCTGGAATCTGTCGTCCGGATCTGCTGCGAGACATTTATCGATCGCAGAAGCGAGTCTGACGGGCACAGCTGGTGCGACAGTTCTGAGTGGCGGAGCCAAATGCGATTGCTGTACTGCAGTGACTTCAGGGAGGCTGTTCCCACCGAACGGAAGGCGACCACTGGCTGCCAGATAACCTACAACGCCGAGTGAGTAAATATCGCTGCGACCGTCGATGGATGCGCCGTTGCCTTGTTCCGGGCTCATGAAGTGCGCAGTGCCTGCGATGGTGTCGGAGCTGCCGTTATAGCCTGACTCTATCTGTGCAATCCCGAAGTCAGTGACGAGCGCTCTGCCGCTCCCCGCCTCGATGAGGATGTTGTCAGGTTTTATATCACGGTGCACGACCCCACGCTGATGGGCGTATGCGGCAGCCCAGGCGACTTCAGTCATTATGCGGTTTACTTCCTTTGGTGGGAGACATCCGTCGCGTCGCATCCGCTCACCAAGTGTTTCGCCATGGATGAAGGTCATTACATAGTAGACCGATCCTGCTGCTTCACCGACTTTGTGGATGGGTACGATGTTGGGATGCGACAAGCCGGCAGCGATCCTTGCTTCCTGCAGGAAACGATCGCGTGCGTTGCTGCCGAGTGCACTGTCTGCCGACAGAACCTTGACTGCGACATCGCGGTCGAGCTGGACATCCCTGAAGAGGTAAACTATTCCCATCCCACCGCGACCGATCTCGCGCTGGAAAGAGTATTCGCCTGCTAACGCTGAAAGAAATTCAGGAAGGGAGTCCTTTGTTGACGGCATGTATGTGACGCGGGTTGGGTGTCACTTCTTTTTTTGTGGACCTCCGGGTGTTCCCCGTACCACGATACGCCAGATCAGCAGGAACACTCCAACTGTAAGGAGCAGATGAATCCACCCGGGTGCTTCAGTGGCGACGGTAAGTCCGCCCCAAATAACCAGCATCATTACCGCACCTGCGATCCAAAGATCCATAGCCCGTTCTCCCGATTGCGTTGTTACCATCTGCCGGTGTACATTCGTCCAGAGAAAAGTAATTCGGGGCGGAGAGATTTACTTCCTGAGCCGATAAGTCCTTAGAGAGGGCTCGACAAGCTGTGTCGACGCCATGCCCCAGTGCGGGGAAGGCGAAAGCGTGGTGAGGGTCTCAATCCTTTCGTGTGGGCTTCAGGACTCCCTCTTCGTACCCGTATTTTTGAAGGGCCTGCTTCGGCAGGCCCTTCGTGTTTTATGAACCGATTACCATGAGCCGACTACCGGCGGGCAAGCCACAACCGCCTGGAACGGTGTGTTTTTCGGCTCAGTTGGAACCGGTCGAGAGCCATGTTTGGTGCCGACCCTTGGCCCCTTGCCTAGATTGCGTTATGGCACCCAGAGTCACAGTAACCCGCAAGCTTCGGTTCAATGCGGCACACCGCATAAATAACCCGGAGCTTTCTGCCGATGAGAATGCCCTCATCTTCGGCAAGTGCAATAATCCGAATTGGCATGGGCACAACTACGTTCTCGAGGTCTCAGTGTCGGGGGAGATCGACCCACGCACAGGCTACGTCGTGGACCTCGGCCGCGTCCGGGACATCGCAAATGAAGTCATCATTGATCAGACCGATCACAGAAACTTCAACATCGATGTCCCTTATATGCGCGGGATCAACCCAACGGCTGAGAATATCGTTGTTGCGATGTGGCGTCAGCTGCAGCCGGCCGTGGCACCCGCTGAGCTCGTTCGGCTGAGGCTCAGGGAGACGGACAACAACTGGGTCGACTTCGACGGCACAGGTGCCTGAGCAGAGTATTCATTCCACAAGCTGGTGAGAGATGGCGAAAAGAAACATGGCGCTTCTGAATGTCGGTGCTGCTGAGACCGATGACATGGAGATGGAATCCGTAAGTATGATGGAACTGGAAACCATTATACGGAGGGAGCTCGAACTGCTGGGTGAAGACCCGGAGCGCGAAGGACTCGTGCGTACGCCGCAGCGCGTTGCCAAGGCAATGGCGTGGCTGACACGCGGGTATGAGCTGACACCGGAAGAGGTAGTCGGCACCGCCATCTTCAATGAAAACCACGAAGGGATGGTTATGGTGCGCGACATTGAACTGTATTCGCTGTGTGAACATCACATGCTTCCGTTCTTCGGGCGCGCACATGTTGCATACATCCCGAACGGGCGCATAGTGGGGCTGTCCAAGATCCCGCGTATCGTCGAAGTGTTTGCACGCAGGCTGCAGGTACAGGAGCGCCTTGGTGAGCAGATCGCCAATGCCATCGACGACGTGCTCAAACCGCGCGGGGTGGGTGTGGTTATCGAGGCTGTACACCTGTGCATGATGATGCGTGGCGTTGAGAAGCAGAGCTCGCGCACCACTACGTCGTCGTTGCGCGGTGTATTCCGTGAGGACGCACGTACGAGAAGTGAATTCCTCCGGCTGGCTCACAGCGCACGCGCACTCTTCTGACCATGACTACACTGTCAGGGCGTACGGCTGTTGTGACGGGGGCATCCAGGGGGATAGGGCTGGCCATTGCCGGCGCGCTTGTCGGGTCCGGGATGAACGTCTGGATGCTGGCGCGCGGGTGCAAGGCTCTTGCCGAAGCCGCAGAGTCACTCGGGCCCGGCGCGAGAGCACTCTGCTGCGATGTCCTTGATGCGGCGCAGGTGCAGTCCGCGGTGGAGCAGATACGTCGCGAAGGTCCTGTTGATGTGCTCATCAACAATGCAGGCATCTTCACAATGGATCCGCTGCAGGAAACAGACTACAGCACGTTCGAGGAGGCCATTGGTGTGAACCTTATTGCACCATTCAGGTTTCTGCGTGCGCTGGTGCCCGCCATGGGCCAACGAGGGACCGGTCATGTTGTAATGATCGGTTCTGTTGCCGACCGCACGATATTCCCGGGGAATGCAGCTTATGCGTCGAGCAAATACGGCGCGCGTGCACTCATGGAGGTGCTGAGAGTTGAAATGCGCGGCACCGGGCTCAGGTCCACCCTCATTTCTCCGTCCTCAACTGATACCAGCCTGTGGGATCGGCTGGACGCTGAACGTGGCGCGCCCGTGAGGGAGCGAAGCACCATGCTTTCGCCGATTGCAGTCGCCGATGCGGTGCTGTGGACGCTGACGCGACCGGCCAATGTGAATATCGATGAACTGAGGTTGTCGCATTCGTGAGCGAATGGCCAGGGAGCGGACGCCATAACCGTCGCCGATGCACATAGAGCTCACGGATTATCTGCGGTGCACCCGCGATCATGCCGATACATGGCTGGTACTGACAGCGCTGGAATCCAGTAATCGTGTGATACGGGAGGGATCGCTGGATTGCCACCTGTGTGGCGCGCATTACCCGATCAGGAACGGCGTCGTGCACTTTGATACCGATGCGCCGGATTCAAATGGTTCCCCAGCGCATCACGCGACAACTGACACCGTGGCGAGCGGCTTCACTGGAAGTTTCGCAAGCGGCTCTGTAAACAATGCAGCAGGCGCGTCCAAAGACGTGCTCGCGGACCCATGGCGGCTGGCAGCTCTCCTGAATCTGGACACACCGGGTAAAGCTGTGCTGCTTATCGGTGCTGACATCGCAACTGCAGCAGCACTCGGCGCGGTCGCCAACTCTCCCCGGATAATTGTTGCATCTGCTGCGGGGTTCAGTGACGCAGCGCAGTACGGAGGCGACCTTCGACTGGCGCCGATAAGCTACCGTGCGGGCGATGCAATCCCTGTGGCGCCAACTTCGCTGAACGCAATAGCGATACTGAGCGGCACGATGCCGCCGAATGCTGATTCCATGCTTGTTGGCGGTGCGCGTCTTGTTGCACCGGCTACGATGTCACTCCCCGAAGATGTTACCGAACTTGTGCGCGATGAACACCAGTGGGTTGCACAGCGGGAAGCGCTCCCTTCGAGAGTGGTAGTACTTAAACGTCAGCCTTCCTCATAAAGCGCGGCTATCTCGTTCCGGTACTTGTTCTCAACGAAGCGCCGTTTGACACTGAGTTTCGGGGTAAGTTCACCATTATCGATGCTGAATTCATGTTCGATCCATGCGAACTTCTTGGGAGTCTCATAGCGCGCCAGACCGTGAAGCTCCGATGTGACTTCGCGTTCGAGTTTCTCGCGTATGGTCGGCATCTGTAAGAGCTGAGCACGCGAAGACCAGCTGAGGTTCTGGGCCTTCGCCCATTTCTCAAGCTGATCCCATTCCGGGACCACGAGCAGAATGGGGAACTTGTGCTTGTCGCCGAGCATGACAACCTGCGACACGTACTTGTTCATCCGGACCTGGTTTTCGATAGGCTGTGGTGCAATGTTCTTGCCGCCCGCTGTCACTATCAGATCCTTTTTGCGGTCGGTGATCCGGAGGAAACCGTCCTGCAGTTCACCGATGTCACCCGTATGCAACCAGCCATCGGAATCGATGGTTGCGGCGGTGGCTTCCGGATTCATGTAGTACCCTTTCATGATGTGCGGGCCACGCGTAAGGATCTCACCATCGCTCGCGATCTTTACCTCCACACCGGGGATAGGCTTGCCTACTGTGCCGATACGGAAATCCTGAAACGTATTTGCTGAAATTACGGGCGATGTTTCCGTCAGGCCGTATCCCTCAAGGATCGGCAAACCGGCAGAGTAGAAGAAGAGCGCTATATCGGGTGCCAGTGGCGCGCCCCCGGAAACAAAGACACGCATTCTGCCACCGGTACGTTCTTTCAGTTTCGAGAACACCAGCTTCGCAGCAATGGAGTAGCGGAACGCAAGCCATGCTCCAGGTTCGCGGCCGGCCAGTCTGACTTTGGCCCAGCTCTCACCGACCTGTTTTGCCCAGAAAAAGATCTTCTTTTTAAGTGCACCGGACGAAACCGCGTTCTCCAGTACCCGTGCATAAATCTTCTCATACAACCGTGGCACCGACAACATTACACTCGGCCGGACTTCCAGCATGTTGGCCGCGACTGTGTCGATGGATTCCGCGTAGGCAATGGGCACGCCACGTGAGAAGAGGTAGTACGCTCCCATACGTTCAAAGACGTGGCTCAACGGCAGGAAGCTGAGTGCGACATCGCCACCCTCGAGCGGGATCGAATAGCGGGCGCCGAGGCAGTTGGAGTGCAGGTTGTCGTGAGTCAGGACGACGCCTTTGGGTGCGCCCGTAGTTCCTGATGTGTAGATGAGTGTCAGCAGCGCGTCGGGCTCAACTGCCAGTGCTGCATCGCGCCACGCACGCGCGGCTTCCGGGGTGTCGCTCTGTTCGCCCAGCTTCTGCAGCTCTGTCAGTGTGTAATCGCAACCGTCAGCCTTGGTGGCGTCAAAACCAATGACATGGCGCACATTGGGGATCTCATCGCGGATTTCGGCGATCTTCTGCGCCTGTCCAGCGGTGGAGACGAACACTGCGCAGGCACCGGAGTCATTCAGGATGTGCGGTATGTGCTCGGCGGGAAGTGTCGAATAAACCGGAACGTCGGTGATGCAGCTGGTAATGCATGCGTAGTCTGCAATGGCCCATTCCAGCCGGTTTTCGGACAGGATTGCAACACGATCGCCTTTACCGATGCCAAGTGCACGGAGTCCGAACGCAGTACGTCTCACGCATTCGAGTACAGTGCGGTGCGGGATGGAGTCCCACTTGTCTCCGACTTTGCGCATGAAGGCACTCGGCCCGTCGAACTCTTCGACCGCTTCAAAGAAGAAACGGTTGACGGTGCCGCGTTCCGGCGCAGGTCCGCCTGAAGCGTACCGCGCAGGCGACGGTACTCCGGCAAGTGTCACAGTAAGGGCAGGATTCAGACCTCCTGTCGGGGAACTCATATCTCCACTCTCCGATGGCTTTCGCGTGAAGGTTCAACTCCCAACAACTTGTTGCGCGGAACAGCGGCGGGCTAGTGCTGTGAATTCTCCCGCGAATTCTCCCGCGAATTTCCCCGTGAATCTCTCCGCGTATTTCCCGGTGTATCTACCTGTGTATCTCCCGGCGTGCTGCCCCGCAGTACCGGGAGCGCCAGTCGAACCGGCGTACCCTTCAATGCTACACCTTTGTAAGACGCGGTGGCGCTCAGAATAACAGAGTCAGGTTCACTGCCGGTTGGGAAAAGCGCCGCGCGCACCCGCACGGCTATGGACGCGATTCCATCGGTACCGGTGGTATCAGAAATTGCCGGGCTTCCCGATGTGGAGTTCACCATGTACACCGCCATCGTGGTGTCATTCGAGGCGTTGGCGGGTGAAACGAGAGAGTACGAAACTACCCAACCGCGTACCGGTTGTGTTGTTCCGTCCTCCGCGGTGCTCCGTACCCCCACACTGATAGCAGAGGAAGTGTTACTGCGGGCAGTTGCAGCAGAGGTGTCGGGGAGCGTCGTGATGAGTTGGTTAATCGCTGGCACACCATCGGTGGTGAGCGAGTCAGGGCGTATCGTAACGATTACCGGACGGAGTACCTGCAGCGCGGCGCCCACCCGCGCCGCGATCCTTGCTTCACCACTTGGTGTTTTCAGCGCCACCACATACCCGGTTGCCGCGTCGACCATGAGAGCACTGTCGCGATTGTAGTCGGCGTAGATGTAAGTGATATCCGCGTCCTCGATCGGATCGCCTCTCAGGTTCCGTACTATGGCGTGGACAGGTGCTGCAACACCATTTGCGTCGCGCAGCGTGTCACCGATTACAACGGATGGAGACGGGAGTGCAGGGAGCTCGATTGAGGCAGGTGCGTCTGGCTCAACTCCGAGCTGTGAACAGGCAGCTGCAACGGCCAGAACGGCAGCGACTGCGACAGCGGTGCGCTTTGTCATCCCAGCCGCTCAATGAGTCTTGTTGCCAGATTCACATAGGCCTGGCTCGCGGAATCGGCGGGCGAACGGAGCACTACCGGTTCACCGGCCGCGAATGCGTCGGCGCAGGCGGCCGTGCGTGGGATCGGGACATCGAACACCATGTTGCGCGGCAGATGTTCCCGCAGGTAGTGAACAATCCGTTCCGTCGATGGTGATCCGGCTTCGTACATTGTCAGGAGGATCCCTTCGAGTGTGAGGCCAGTGTTGACCGCTGCGATATCCTGAATGGCGCGCAGGATCTGCGGTGTGGTCTGAAGTGCGAGCGGCTCGCATTGCAGCGGCACAATTGCGTGCTGTGCGTTGCTCAGGACTTTGCGGGTGATAGAGCCAAGCCCTGGTGGTGTGTCTACCACCACGATGTGGCACCGTTCACGCGCGATCCGCAGCAGGTCGTCGAGTATGTCTGTTTCGCTGACCATGCGCTGGTACTCGCTGTGATCAGCGAGTTCGCTGACAGAGCCGGCCAGTATAACCCTGAGCCATGGGAGTGCGGTTGGCAGGATGACTTCCCGCAACGGGCGTTCGCCACGCAGGTAGTCATCGAAGCCGGCGCCGGTATGTCCGCGGCGGAGTCCGACTCCGAATCGCACCGCACCCTGTGGGTCTGTATCGACAATGAGCGTCTTGAGCCCGCGGCGCGCGAAGGCGGCTGCGAGGTTAACTGCGGTTGTAGTTTTGCCAACGCCGCCTTTCTGGCTGACAACGGCGAGTACACTTCCCACTCGTCAATAACTCCGCGGATTGCTGTTTCTGTCCCTGTCCCCGTAACTGCTACCGCTGCCATCGCCACCGCTGCTGCCGCCACCGCCACCGCCCTGACCTCCATCGTCGGGGGGGTGAGTGCCGTCATTGGGCACCGCGTCCATTCCATGAGCGGGTGTGACGCCTTTGAGGCGGTCCAGCGTTTCTTCGGCGTGCGCGCGGAACTTTGCCGAGGCCTGGTCATCCGGGGAAGACCGCAGGAAACGCTCCAGGTGCATCGCAGCTCGCGTGGTATCGCCACGCTTGAGCAGCAGAAATGCCAACCCATAGTGCGCCCCGGAGAGGTTCCGGTCGATCTCGAGTGCACGCCGATAGGTACGGATAGCCTCCTCGGGCTGCCCGGTCTTTGAGAACGCAATGGCGATGTTCTGCAGAACACGCAGATCGTCCGGGTGCTCGCGGAGTGCGAGACGGTAGGACGTCAGTGCGTTCGTGTAATCGCCACGCGACTCAAGTTCGAGTGCTTCGGCAAGAAAATCAGTTTGACGCGCGTTGCGCCAGGACAAGCCGCCCACGAGGCGGCGCCACCATGTCATGCGCTCGCAGTGGTTCGTGTTGATGAAATGCAGACTTCACAGGGATCGCGGCAAACTACCTTTGCGCGCGCGTCACAACAAGGCACAATGGCCGATGACTGCGCTATTTAACGATGAAGTGCGTGTCTTCGCGGCGGATCAGGCGCTGGAAGCAGCGCGATCCCACGGAATGCCGCGTCCAATCGCTTCATGGACGTACGCCAGCACATCCACCGACGAAATCAGAAACCGGCACCGATCGGCACCGTGATTCCGGCATTCAACTTCGAGGACGGCCAGCGGGGCTTCTGCCGTCCGTCCGAAGAAGCCGGCGATAAGGCCCGTGCTGATCTGGCACCCGCCACCCTGGCTGGCCACGGCTTCGATCCAGTCTGTGGTTTCCAGCACCACCACGGCATCGCTCAGTTCGGTCAAGGTGAAGGACCCCCAGCCGAGTTCGTCGAAGAACTGCGAAGCAAGGATGGCGAATCGGTCACCCCGTAAAAGGTCGGGGGAGACCTCGCCCCGCTCCGCAAGCCACGCAGACATCACGTCGAAAAGGGCTGAGCCAGCCTCGTAGCCGGCGTCCCGCAGCGCTTCTATGCCAGAACCACTCCCCGATACTGCGCGGCGCATGGCGCTTAAGAACTCAACCGGGACTGCGGCTGTGCGTGTTGTGAGGTATGGGAGAGATTGTTCCATGAGTGATATCGGGGGTACTGATTCTGAAGTACGACGCTTTGACCATCGGTGCGTCACGTCAAGATGCACTCTTTAGGACCAGTTTTGCCAGAAGTCCGGCTTCATCCAGGATGCGAACTCCCAGCTCTTTGGCCTTTTCGAGCTTGCTGCCGGCATCATCGCCGGCAACGACATAGGTAGTTTTCCTTGAAACGCTGCCGGTGACGCGACCACCCGCGCGCTCGATCAGCTCGGTGGCCTCGTTGCGCGAAAGGGTAGGCAGGGTGCCCGTCAGCACCACCGTGGCCCCTGCCAGCGCTCCGGAGCCCGCCTCCTGAACAGGCTCGGTCATCCTGACCCCGTGCTCTTTCAGGCGCTCTATGAGCCTATGTGTGCTCTCTTCCTGAAAGTAGTCGTGGACGGACCGGGCGATGATCTCACCAATTCCATGTATCGCGCCCAGCTCTTCGGTTGTTGCCTGAGCCACGGCGTCGAGTGAGCCAAAGTGTTTCGCGATAAGCTCCGCCGCCTGTGCCCCGACGTGCCTTATTCCCAGTGCAAACAGGAGCCGTGAAAGGGGCTGGTCTTTGGACGCGGCAATAGCCGCGACAAGGTTGTCGGCGCTCTTGCTGGCGAACCTCTCGAGCTCAGCAAGTTGTGTGGAAGTCAGCATGTAGATATCGGCGAAGTCGCGGACCAGGCCGTGGTCCAGGAGCTGCTGGATGCGGGCATATGACAGGCCGTCGATATCCATGGCACCCCGTGATGCGAAGTGCACGAGCCCCTCCAGCTGACGCCCCGGGCAGGCGACGTTGGGGCAGTAAACGCCGACGCCGTCCTCCTCCCGAACCACCGGGGTGTTGCAACGGGGACACCTGGTGGGCATTGCCCACGGCACTTCTGCGCCGGTCCGTCGGTCGGGGAGGGGGCTCACCACTTGCGGGATAACATCGCCGGCCCGTACCACCTGTACCCAGTCTCCGATGCGCAGGTCTTTTGCAGCTACCTGGTCCTGGTTGTGTAGTGTGGCAAAGGAGACGGTAGCGCCGCCCACCTCTACAGGCTCCAGCACGGCGTAGGGTGTGAGGACGCCTGTCCGCCCTACGTTCACTTCAATCTTGAGCAGTTTTGTGATGGCAATATCGGGCGCAAATTTCCGCGCGATGGCCCAGCGTGGTGTCCGGTCGTTGCGAACGCCGAGTTCGTCCTGCAGTGCAATGTCATTGACTTTGATGACCAGGCCGTCGATGGCAAAGCCAAGTTCTGCGCGTGTTTTGTGCTCGACCTGGGCGGCCCATTCGGCAGCTTCTCTGGTGCTGTGGTACAGTTTGAGGTGCGGTGCCACCGGGACGCCCCATGCGGCGAGCGACTTAAGCAGTTCGGTTTGGGTTGATGCGGGTGTCGTGCCATCGGGGAGCACCGCGCCATAGCCAAAGAAACTGAGCGGACGCGAAGCGGTAACGGAGGCATCGAGTTGCCTGAGGGAGCCGGCGGCAGCGTTCCTCGGGTTGGCAAAGACGGGTTCACCCTCTCTGGCGCGTGCTTCGTTCATCCGTTCGAAGCCTTCGAAAGGGAGATAAACTTCGCCCCTTATCTCGAAATGTGCGGGGAATCCGGAACCTGTGAGCCTGAGTGGGATATCTCTGATGGTACGGATGTTGGTTGTCACATCTTCACCTTCGGTGCCGTCGCCTCTGGTGGCTCCGGTCACCAGGACGCCGTCGCGGTAGGTGAGCGCGACCGCCGCGCCGTCGATTTTGAGCTCTACCGCGTACCCCTCGCGAGACACGGCGTCGGGGACGAGCCGCTCCACGGAGTGTGAGAAGCTTTCCAGCTCCTCGTCGCTGAACGCGTTGTCAAGCGAAATCATCCGCGTCATGTGCCGGTGTGGCCGGAAGGCAGACTGTACAGCATGTCCAACGCGGTGGGTCGGCGAATCTGCTGTTAACAGCGACGGATGCTTCTGTTCGAGTTCCTGCAGCTCGCGGAACATGAGGTCGTATTCCCGGTCCTCGAGCGTCGGTTTATCCAGCACGTAGTATTCATACTGTGCCTTGAGGAGTGCTTCCCGGAGGACGGCCGCGCGATCGTTTTCAGCGTTTGAAGGTTGCGGCATGGATTACAGAGCTGGCATGTGGTGGAACCGAACGGTTTGCGTGCGACCGGCGGAGTGGTTCAGGGTGCAGACGGAATATACGAATAGAGCACCTTTTTTCGATTACCCAATCAGTGCAGTGATGCGCAGGAGACAGTATATGAGATATGACGATGATACATCAGGAAATGCGGCCGACCGGCTTCGTACATTTGCAGTTGGTTTGATGGTTGGCGCGGTTGCCGGAGCGGCCGCAGGATTGCTGTTGGCGCCCGCGAGTGGTCAGCAGACGCGTCGCAGATTGCGGAAGCGTGCCCGTCGTGCGTACGACCATACAAGTGATGCAGTAGGCGAAGCATGGCAGGATGCCGACAGGCGGTATCGCGAGGCAAGGCGGGCATCCCGCAAGGCAGCGCGTCGGGGCGCCGAACGGGCCCGTAAGATGGCTGAGCGGGCGTTCGAGGAAGGGAAGCAGATTCTCGGCTGACCCTGACAACGAGGTATAGCGACTGGCGCCGATGCAGGTTACCGGCGTATCTTGGAGAGTTCACCACAGCCTATCCCAGGAACGACACCCGACATGCTTTCAGCCAAAGTGAATCGCCTGCTCAGCCTGCTCGCGGCAGCAGCTGTTCTTCCACTGCTCGCCATCTACGGGCTTTTCATGTATGTCGCGACCCCGACACCTGAAGGTGGAATGGAGTCCGCAGTCACAACGGTTTGCTATATCGCGTTCACAACGATAACGCTGGCGTTGGTGCTTATCGCACTGAACTTTTCGCGTCAGCTGAGCCGCGAAGCGCGCGGCGAACGTACAACACCGTAATTACCGGCTTGTGGCCGCTGGTCGCCCAACACACGGAGCGACGGCAAATGCAGCACAATAGAGAGTCGTAACCGCAGGGTATCGCTGGTTACGACTCGTCGTTTTCCTCTTCGTCATTCTCCTGAACCGGCGCGACACCCGTCAACAGGATCTGTCGCGCGGCCTGAACACTCTCTTCGGTACCGGCCAGAGCTACGACGTCATCCACCTCCAGCTTCTCTTTGCCGGTGGGGATAACAGCCTGGCGCGCACCTTCCTTGACGCGGGTAATTGCCAGGACTGTTGCGCCAGTGAGTCCGCGGATATCCAGTTCGCGAAGTGTACGTCCGATAGTAGGGTTACCACTTTCCAGCCTTACCGCACCGGGGTGTCCCAGCCCGGGGAGCAGAACACTGACATTCTCCATTGTCTGAGAGAGAAGTTCTTCGCTCCCCGAAGCCCTGTTGTTTTGGGTAAGAGCGAGCACAATGGCTTCAGCACCGGCAAGTGCGTGAGAGTGCAGTGTGCCGGAGGCACGCCAGATTGAGATTCCAAGCAGCGTTGCGATGACGAGCAGCACCCACAGCGCCGACAATCGCGGTACGAATATCTGGAGCACTGCAACAACCGGCAACGACACACCAATCAGTATTGCAGATTGCAGCGTGACAATGAGCGCAGCGCGGGGCGCCATTGCCCGGTCAACAGCCTCAGGACCTGCCGGCAGTGCACCGAAAGCCATGATAGTTGCCAGTGCACGCGAGATACGTACTGTTCCGATTACGAACGGTATTGCTGTTATCGCAACCGCGGTAATCACGATGAAGACACCGATTCCCTCGGCGCCTTCGGACCACTGCCTGAGGAGTGCTGTCAGGCTGTCCATCTGCATACCGACGGCGACAATGAGTACGATGATCACCAGGATATCGACGAACAGGCGACGCAGAAGGCGACGCACTTCACTGATCCCTTCCGAATCCGTGCGTCGCGTTTTCATCTCCTCGATCCATGAACCGTACAGAGACATGAATGTCTGAAGTTTCCGCGGCAGACTGCGGTCGATCTGCTGGGAAACGCGCGGTGCAATGTTAACCAGATATGGTGCAACCAGGATCGTAAGTGCGCTGGCAGCGATCACGACGGGATACAGGAACCCCCGTGCAGCACCGGTTGCAACACCCACGCCTGCAATAATGAAGGAGAATTCGCCGATCTGCGCCATGCTCATACCGGCGCGGAGTGCCATCGGCAGCCCGAAACCATTGAGGAAGACACCGACCGCGATTGAAAAAGTCTTGCCCAGGAGAATAAGGACAGTAAGTGCCACGACTGCATCCCAGTGCTCAATCAGCACGGATGGATCAATCAGCATTCCAACAGACACGAAGAAGATTGCGACGAACATGTCGCGCACAGGCTCAATGAGTTTTTCGACACGCCTTCCGTGTCCGGATTCGGCGACGAGCAGCCCTGCGGTAAAGGAACCCAGCGCCACCGAGAAGCCGAAGTACATCGCGAGGAGCGCGGAAAGGAATGCGACTCCGACTCCGGCGATCAGGGTGATTTCGGCTGTTCCCAGTGAGACCACGAGCCGCATGACGCGTGGCAGTACCAGCAACCCGAGGACGGTAAGAATCACCAGGAAGGAGAGCAGGCTTGCACCGGTGGTGCTGATAACCTTGAGGCTTACTCCGCCTCCCGCTGCGATGGCGCTCATCGCCGCGATAAAGACAAAACCGACGATATCGTCGATAATGGAGATGCCGTACACCATGTCGCGCATCTTGCGCGGTATATCCTTGCCCATAAGAGTGTGGGCAAGCACGGTCGTACTTGTGATGGAAACCATTGCGCCTGTGAACGCCTGCTCAACCGGAGTCCATCCCAGCAGCCCTGCCACCGCATATCCGAGGATGAACATCAGCGCCGCAGCTACAACCGACGCGACTCCAACAGTTGCGCTGAGCTTCAGGAAGCGACGCAGGCTGAAATCCAGCCCGAGTGAGTACATGAGAAGCGTGACACCCAGCTCGGAGAGCGAGTGGATCATCGTCTCGTTCGCCACCAACGGGATCGGCATGTGTGGTCCGACGATCATGCCGGCAACCAGATAGCCGAAAATCACAGGCATGCGCAGTCGCTGGAAAATCACAGCCGCGAATGCCGCGACGCACAACACAAGTGCGAGGTTACGCAGGAACTCCTGAGCGTCAATCATGCAAACAATCTACAGGAGACCGCACCCACTGCACCAGACAGACGCTCCCCGCTTCCCCCGCTGGATGGCAGGGGAAGAGGGGGAAGGGCATCAGATATCGAGGTTGGAAACGAACCGGGCGTTGCTTTCGATAAAGAGCCTGCGGGGCTCAACATCGTCTCCCATCAGTGTCTGGAAGATCTCGTTCGCTGTGATCGCATCGTCCATGGTCACCCTCAGCATGGTCCGTGTTTCCGGGTCCATGGTGGTCTTCCACAGCTGCTCGGGGTTCATTTCGCCGAGTCCCTTGTAGCGCTGCACCATGATATTCGCGCGCGAACCGTCGCCGTTGCTGAGTCGGTCCGCATAAGCGTCACGCTCCTTCTCGCTGTACGCGTAATACTCTTCTTTCCCTTTGGCCACGCGGTAAAGAGGTGGTTGTGCGATATACATGTAGCCGGCACTGATAAGCTCCGGCATCTGCCGGAAGAAGAAGGTCAGCAACAGTGTACGGATGTGCGCGCCGTCCACGTCGGCGTCGGTCATGATGATGACCTTGTGGTATCTGGCCTTGGTTATATCAAACTCATCGCGGATACCGGTCCCGATGGCAGTGATGATGGTGCGTATCTCTTCATTGGAGAGTACCTTGTCGATGCGGGCCTTCTCGACGTTGAGGATCTTGCCGCGGAGCGGGAGTATGGCCTGGAAATCGCGCTTGCGCCCCTGCTTGGCAGAACCGCCGGCGGAGTCGCCTTCCACGAGGTAAACCTCGCACAGCGACGGATCCGACCATGAGCAGTCTGCGAGCTTGCCGGGGAGATTTGCAACATCGAGCGCGGACTTCTTGCGTGTAAGGTCTCGCGCCTTGCGGGCTGCCTCACGCGCGCGTGCAGCCGACATCGCCTTGTCGATGATGGTGTTGGCCGAACGCGGGTTCTCAACGAGGTACTGCCAGAGGAGGTCGTTCATGACACTCCGGACAGCGCCTTCAACTTCGGAGTTGCCGAGTTTGGTTTTTGTCTGACCTTCGAACTGCGGCTCGCGTACTTTTACGGAGAGGACCGCTGTAAGCCCTTCGCGGACGTCATCACCGGTCAGTCGTACATCCTTTTCTTTTTTGGCTACGTTGCTTTCCTGCTGGATGTACTTGTTGATGACGGACGTCAGCGCACTCTTGAAGCCTGTGAGGTGCGTACCGCCTTCGTGTGTGTTGATGTTGTTGACGAAGGAGAAGACATTGTCGGCGTAGCTCTCGTTGTACTGCATCGCGACTTCGATGCCGATGTCGTCGCGCTCGGTTTCAATTGCAATGACGTCCTGATGGATCGGTTTACGGTTGCCATTGAGGAAAGTCACGAACTCCCTGAGACCGCCCCTGGCAACAAATGTTTCCTCACGTTCCTGTCCTTCGCGTTCGTCGCGGAGGCTGATGTGGATCCCCTTGTTGAGGAACGCGAGCTCTCGCAGGCGCGCTGCAAGCGTCGCCCAGTCGAAGTGAGTGGTTTCAGTGAAGATCTCCGGGTCCGGGCGGAACCAGACTTTTGTGCCGGTATCGTTCTCGTTTACGGAACCGAGTACCCGGAGCGGGGAAGTTGTTATACCACGCCGGAAATCGATGTAGTGCTGCTTGCCGTCACGTTTGATCCAGACCTTCAGCATGTCGGAGAGGGCGTTCACTACTGAAACGCCGACACCGTGCAGACCGCCGGAGACCTTGTATGTATTCTTGTCAAACTTGCCGCCGGCATGCAGCACAGTCATTGCCAGCTCAACACCGGGAAGTTTTTCGATCGGATGGATGTCGACTGGAATCCCGCGACCGTTATCCTCGACTGTTATTGAATCATCTGCGTGTATTATTACGCTGATGTTGTCAGCATAGCCCGCCAGCGCTTCGTCGATTGAGTTATCGACGACTTCGTATACCAGGTGGTGCAGGCCCCGTGCCGATGTGGAGCCGATGTACATACCGGGGCGCTTGCGAACAGCGTCGAGTCCCTTGAGTACTGTAATGCTGTCGGCGCCATAGTCATTCGCGTGCCCGTTACTGCTGTCAGCCATCTGCTTATTGCCTTTCGCTAATTGCCTGCAAAATCCGGAACAAGAAACGGAACTGGATCCGGAACAAAAACCGGGGGAAAATACTCTGGAGGTACCGGCCGCCTCCGCGCCTTTCCCAAGGTCGCCGACGAACCGCACCGCAAACCTTTAAATATAGCACAGTACAGTGCTGAAATCAACTGCGCGGCTAATGCGTAACCCGTTGAATTGCAACAGGTTAGAGAGGGGCAAGCGATACCGGCCATGGGCCCCGCACTACACGCCGTCAGCCCAGGGTGCGAGCCAGCACAAAACGCAACTTCCTCACCGGCGGACGAGAAGCGTCACGGTTAATCGATCGCAGAAGTTCCGGCTCCATCAGCGAGAGCTCCATCATCCAGGCATTGGTCTTCGCTGCAACCACAAGTGTGCCGTCCGCATATAACGCGACAGGCTCAGCGACAGCAGCTATCTGGCGTCCCACCAGCGCGCTCCACTCCGGGAACACCGAAGCCTGTGCAACACGGTCGCTCAAGCCCGCGTCTTCAAGAACGCCGGCAAGGATATCACCGATCGCAGACGGTGTACGCTTGCGTCCGTCTTTCATGCGACGAGTGGTGTAAGGACACCGCTTGCTATCGTGAAACGTTCCAGGCGTGTGAACTCAGCTGGTACATCTTCCATGCGTGGTACGGTAAGGAAAATCTGCCCGGGATGCGAATCGCTGAGCAATCCAAGCACCCGCGATGCGCGCCGCGAATCCAGCTCTGCGAAAGGGTCGTCAAGCAAAAGCAGAGGTGTAACGCCGAGCGAGTTCTGAAGCGCATGCAACTCCAGGAACCGAAGCGCAATGGCAGCACTCCGTTGCTGTCCTGCCGATCCGAATGTGCGCAACTCGCGCCTGTCGAGGATAATCTGTACATCGTCGCGATGCGGGCCGACAAGAGTGGTGCCGCGCCTCATTTCATGGTGACGCTCCTCCGCATACGCAGCAAGCAGCGCGCTTTCAGTTTCGCTGACGGTTGCTGCGTCGCTACCCGGCCCGATGCCCACGCCTCCGGATAACGCCGATGGTTCGTACGCCAGTGTCAACGGCGAGTACTCTCCTATCGAATCGGCAAGCGAAGTAAACAACGCTGCGTGGGTACCTGCAAAGCCGGCTCGCCACACGAGTATCTGCGCACCGCTGTGTGCCAGAAGCGGCTCCCAGGCCGCAATGCGGTCTTCAATGTCCGTATTGTGCCTTGATTGACGCCCCAGTCGCTGCGCCTGCCGGAGTTCAGCGTTCCGCTGCAGCAGTGCGCTCCGGTACTTCTGCAGCGCACTCAGGTACGGCGGTACAGTCAGTGAAAGCACAACGTCCAGATAGCGTCGCCTTTCCGACGGTCCACCCGATACAAGTGCTACATCGGACGGAGAAAAACTTACAGACGGAACCGCACCAAGCGCGGATGAAAGACGCGGTTGAACAACGCCGTCGAGCGTTACTCTCTTGGTTTTGGTTACCCTGTCAAAACCGATGCCAACCGAATTGAAACGCGCCGACCCGGTGCAGTCGGCGCGTACATGAAACTGTTGAGCATCGAAGCGCACGCAGTCGGCATCACGCGCTCCGCGTACAGAGCGCAGCAGCGACAGATACGCCACCGCTTCAAGAAAATTACTCTTGCCGTGACCGTTGCCGCCTATTATGACCATACCTGCCTCAGGGATCACAACTTCCGCGTCGGCAAGGTTCCGGAAGTTGTGCAGCGTCAAACGCGATAACACTCAGTCTCTGACCCGGCCGGCTACTTGCCTGTGAATTCAGGCGCGCGTCTGGCGAGGAAGGCTTCCATCCCTTCGCGCATGTCTGCAGTACTCGACAGCAGCCCGAATGCATCCGATTCGATACGGTTGGCTTCTGTCAGGTCGGTATCAAGCCCCCTGTTGACGAGTTCAATACACCCAGCCACCGCCAGCGGTGCATTGGCCAGCATGGAGCCGGCCAGCGTCCGTGCAGTTGCGATAAGCTGTTCCGGTTCCACAACCAGATCCACGAGGCCAAGCCGGTGAGCTTCTGCAGCGTCAACCATATCGCCGGTAAGGAGCAACCGGAGCGCCGCGCCGCGTCCAACAAGCCTCGGCAGTCGCTGCGTACCACCGTAACCGGGGACGATCCCGAGCTTCACCTCCGGCTGTCCAAGTTTGGCAGCACTGCTTGCGATTCTTACGTGACAACTCATTGCCAGTTCGCATCCTCCGCCGAGGGCGAAGCCGTTGATGGCGGCCAGGGTGGGCTTGGGAGACTCCCCGAAGCGGGCGAATACCTGCTGTCCGCGCCTTGACCGCGCGGTGGCTTCGAGCGGGCTTTGCGATGCGAGTTCGCTTATGTCAGCGCCGGCCACAAATGCACGGCCGGCACCTGTGAGGAGCATGGCGCCAACATCGGAACGGGAGTTTACCTCATCGATTGCGCGTCCCAGTTCAGCAATGGTTGCGTCGTTAAGCGCATTCAGTTTCTCGGGGCGGTTGACCGTAACGGTTGCGATCCGATCGATAACTTCAAAGGTCAGAAACTCATATGGCATGCTGGTGCTCGTAATCGGGTGAACAGATAGTAGCTGGCATAAGATGCTGCGGGCGCCCACTGCGACCACGAAAGATATCGCCGTCGTGGTCGATGTGGACGTGCGGGTTGCGGTTGCAGTAGATTCTGCCTCATGCATCACATCCTTGCTATAGATGAAGGCACCACGGGCACCAGATGTCTTATGGTGCGGAGCGACGGTGTGGTCACCGGTCGCGGCTACCGTGAAATCACTCAGTACTTCCCCGGGCCAGGGCTTGTGGAGCACGACGCCGCTGAGATCCTGGCGCGCACTCTGGAGGCAGCGCACGATGCGATCCGTGAGTCGGGTGCGACCGCTGATGTCATCGGCATAACCAACCAGCGGGAAACTGTTGTGGTGTGGGACCGTGAAACCGGAAAGCCACTCTACCGTGCTCTGGTGTGGCAGGACCGGCGTACCTCCGAGCGGTGCCGCGCTCTCGCGGGCAAAGCAGACTATATCACGCGCACGACAGGGCTTGTTGTCGACCCATACTTCAGCGCCACAAAGCTGGAGTGGCTCATGAATCAGCCTGCTGTAGCTGCTGCGCGTGAGCGTGGGACACTCGCAGCCGGGACCATCGACAGCTGGCTCATCTGGAACCTTACCGGTGGCGCAGTACACGCTACCGATTACACGAACGCTTCGCGCACCATGCTCTTCGATATCAATGAGCGGCGCTGGAGCAGTGAATTGCTGGAGCTGTTTGGTATTGATGTTGGGATTCTGCCCGATGTGCGTGCATCGGGTGCTTCATATGGCAGTGCACTTCCGGAATTCTTCGGTGCAACCATTCCGATACACGGCGTGGCCGGCGATCAGCAGGCGGCACTGATGGGGCAGGGGTGCTGGCATCCGGGAGAGGGAAAAAACACCTACGGTACAGGTGCCTTCCTGCTGCTCAACGCTGGAAGAGAGCGCCCGACGGCTCCGAACGGCATCCTCACCACACTCGCATGCACAGAGCGGGGCGAGCCGTGCTATGCACTTGAAGCATCAATCTTCATTGCCGGTGCGGCGATACAATGGCTTCGCGACGGACTCGGCATACTCACGCACGCAGCGGAAAGTGAGGCGATGGCGCGTTCCATTGAGTCGAACGACGGCGTGTACTTCGTGCCCGCACTTACCGGGCTGGGTGCACCCTGGTGGGAAGCCGATGCGCGCGGGATGATCACCGGGCTGACACGGGGCACCAGCCGCGCACACTTCGCGCGCGCTGCGCTTGAAGCCATGGCTTACGGAACGGCAGATGTACTGACTGCGATGCAGTCCAGCGCGAATATAGACTTCAGTGTGCTGCGAGTGGACGGTGGTGCTTCGGCGAATGGTTTCCTGATGCAGTTTCAGGCCGACTTGCTGGGTGTGACAGTGGAGCGGCCGGCGGATACAGAGACAACGTCGCTGGGCGCTGCTGCATTAGCCGGCATTCAGAGCGGGATATGGCGGGACGGTGGTGATTTTCTTGGTTCGCGTCAGTTCACACGGTTTGAGCCCGCTGATAACCGCGGAAAGATGCAGGAGTGGCAGCACGGATGGCACCGTGCAGTTGACGCTGTCCTGCATTACGCGCGGGATGTCGGCGTCGACAGCGGCATCTGAAGCGGTATCTGAAGCGGTATCTGAAGCGGTATCTGTCTGGTACAGCTCCGATAGTAGCATGCGCGCCAGTTCAGCGTATTTACCGTCGAAGTGATGGCCACCCGGGCGTTGAATGATGTGCACATTGGGACCGGCGAGCTCAGGACATATGCTTTCCGACTCAGACGATCCGTGAACACATACAACCGGTACGCCCTGGATCGCGTCTATATAGCTCCTGATCGGTATGTCAGTCGGTCGTTTGACTGTGCGGACAAGATCTGCGATATGGAATTCGAAGTTCGCTTCATGCTCCATACCCAGAAGTACCACACCGTCGAGCCGGTCTCTGAGCTCCGCCGGGAGTCTGTTCGCAAGTATGGCCGAAAAGCCGGCACCGCGTGAGAATCCGATCAGCAGAATCCTGTCGCGCTTCCAGAGCGACATGTAGTGGCGGAGCAGCCAAACGCTGTCAGAGGTGAGGGAGTCGGTGTCCTGCCTGGCAGACGTCATCCACGTTCGCGAATTGACAGCTACAACGGCAACACCGTGCGCAGCCAGCTCCTTTGACACCGTTTTGGCAAGCTCCTGCCAGCCTCCGTCGCCGCTCCAGAAGAGCGCGAGGGTTTTGCCGGAAGTGGCGGGGACTTCGGTGACTGGAAGATGCCTGTTACCGGCGTCGCGCGGCCGCTGCTCATTGGCTGTCGCATTGGCTGTCGCAAGGGCGCCTGAAAGCGCTGCCGCCACCGGCAGAACACGCAGCCAGTCTGTCAGGAGTGCTGTTATGGAACGCATACTGTCTTGCCCATATGGATTCCCTTCAAGATAGCCGGACTTTCGGCTCTGCGCGTCTGTCGGCATAGTTAAGGACCACTGATGAAATCTTATTAAATGACCGACGATAAAGACCTGCCGCCCGGTTCCCGCCCCGCGTGGCGCGTGTGGCTGCCGTCGGTTGGGATGCTCTTCCTTGTGGCACTCGCGTTTTTTGTGGTGCACAGGGAACTGGATGGCGCGCATTACGGACATCTGCGCGAATCACTGCACCTGATACCGACGGACGCAATTGTGCGCGCAGTGCTCGCAACCGTGGCGTCGCACCTGCTTCTGAGCGGATACGATCTGCTTGCGCTCCGATACGTGAAGAGCGGGATCGGTACAGCGCGGGCAGTAACAGTGTCGCTTCTGGCTTACACCCTAAGCCAGACACTCGGCTTTGCACTGATAACCGGTGGTGCAGTGCGTGTCCGTTTCTGGAGTATGTGGGGGCTTTCAGCACAGCAGATTGCACAAGCTGCAGCGTTTGTTGGTGCGACGTTCCTTATAGGTGTTCTTGGAGTGTGTGGCATGGCGCTCGCACTGGAGCCAGACGCGACACTGGCGGCTCTTGATATTCCGGTCGCACTGGCGCGTTCAGCCGGGATTGTGTTGCTGTGTCCCGTGGCAGCGTACATCGCATGGGCTGCATTCCGGAGAGACAGGCCGCTGGCGTGGCACTCGTGGAGTATTCCCGTGCCGCAGGCGCGTATTGCCTGGGCGCAACTTCTCCTCGGCGTTGTGGACTGGGGAGTGGCGGGAGTGGTGTTGTACGTACTGCTTCCGGCAGGGCACGACCTGGGGCTATTGCCTTTCCTTGGAGTATTTGTGCTGGCGCAGTTCGTGGCAGTAGCGAGTCATGTGCCGGGTGGTGTCGGTGTCTTTGAATCGATCATGCTGGTGGCGTTGCGCGGTGCAGCACCGCCGGTTGAGCTGCTTGCGGCGCTCGTTGCATATCGTGTGATCTATTATCTGGCACCGTTCAGTATCGGACTGGTATC
>CAZDMG010000020.1:0-31980 GCA_964506655.1 uncultured Gemmatimonadaceae bacterium | reverse complement strand
CCTGTCATAATCACATCGATGGTTATGGAAAGCCTTGCGGACAGCCTGTTGTTTGCGTGGGGAAGCGTCCAGCTTGACAGAGAAAACATTCACGGCACCTCTGATTCTGCCAGCTTCGATCAGGGTGCATCAGAAATGCGGCTTATACGTGGTGCCAAAGTGATTTCGAGTGACCCGGAGCAGTCATTCGAACTCACCGGTGACACGATTCAGCTTTTTACACTGGAGCGGGAGCTTACGAGGGTTGTTGCACTTCATCAGGCCCGGGCTGTTACAGGTCAGCTGGAGATGACAGCCGGCGACCTGGATCTGCGACTCAGCAACCGGGAGCTGGAGATGGCCTTCGCGTATGGCGCAGGCCGCGCAAAGGCGGTTACTTCGACACAGGAACTGGAGGCTGATTCGCTGGTGATCAGCTTGCGGAACAAGAGTATTCGCGAACTGCGAGCGATCGGTCAGGCATCTGCAATCGGCAAACCTGACACAACTAAGATCAAGACCGATGAAATGGACTTGCTTTACGGCGATTCTGTTTTTGCAATGTTTGACACAACGAGGCCGCCGGAAGACACAACTCAGGCAGATGTGCGTGAGATCCAGGCCATTGGTTCGGCAAGATCGCTTTTTCATATCGCATCACGACGGGGCAGGGAGTGCCCTCCGTCGCTGAACTATGCCCGTGGTGCAATCATCCGTATTCTTTTTGACAGCGGCGCAGTGAAATCCGTTCAGGTTGACTCCAACGCATCGGGTGTATTCCTGGAGCCGGTTCAGGACTCACTTGATCCCGGAAACGTTGCCTGTGGCGGCTCGGGAGGAAAGGCGGATACAGCGGTAACGACGCCTCCGGATTCAATACCACCAGGCTCAATAACACCACCGAATACTGGTGGAATGGCATTTCACCTGAATCACGGTTCGGCGGGAAGGGATGGCCCATCGGACAGCGGTCGAGCCGTGGCAAAGGCCGGGTACAAACCGATACGCAATGACGAAACGGCTATCAGTCGCGCGGCTGGCAGGCGTGCAGGCAAGGGTAGATTACGAACATGACTGAACACGAAGAAACGGCTTTTGCAAATGCACGTGAGCGACTGCTTAAAGCATTGGCCGGAGATCGCTCGCTTGCCACTGCCATGAGCGCGTTGATTTCCTGCGCGGACGGCTCCGGCGAAACCACGCTGGATGTGCTTGCGCTTGCATACCGGGACGCATTTCTGGACCAGAGGCACCGCGAAGGGCATGACGTTGCTCATGAGTCCGGTCTTCTTTCCATGGAGGAAGTGCGCTCTTATCTGAGTCAGTCTGTGCTGCCACGATTGAGCGCACAGAATCTTGTGGTGGTTTCCGGCCCGGGTGGGGCCCCTTCAGGCAGTCTGATTCGTGTTCCGCATGAGCTTTGGACAAGGATAGGTGAGGAGCGCAGTGATCTTCTGGAGGCCATCCGCATGTCGGGCGAGCATCCCAGTCTGATTCCACCGGCGCACTCGAATACTGTTGCCACGCGGCATTCCCTGCACACCAGCGAACCGGATGCCGGCCCTGATCAACCCAACGCGGTCGTGGCAGGTGGGTCGGTACTCAGCGCAAAAGGGCTCACCAAAGCCTATCGCGGGCGAAAGGTCGTCAACGATGTGGCGCTTGAGGTTCGTCAGGGTGAAATTGTAGGGCTGCTTGGTCCGAACGGAGCAGGGAAGACAACGACTTTCTATATGCTCGTTGGTCTGATATCACCGCAGCATGGCAGAATCTTCCTCGACGGCACAGATATCACCAGGGTGCCCATGTACCAGCGGGCAAGGCGCGGGATTGGTTACCTCTCACAGGAGCCGTCTGTCTTCCGTAAGTTAAGTGTGGAAGACAATATACTGACGATCCTGGAGACACTCCCCATCTCAAAGGACGAACGTCGACGCCGCCTCGAATCACTTCTGAATGAACTGAATATCGCACACCTCAGCAAGAGTCGCGCTTTCCAGTTGTCAGGAGGCGAAAGGCGACGGCTGGAGATTACACGTGCACTGGTAACAGAGCCCAAGTTCATGATGCTTGACGAACCGTTCGCTGGTGTTGACCCTATCGCTGTCCACGATATTCAGTCCATCGTGGCCGACCTGAGAACGCGCGGAATAGGAGTCCTCATCAGCGACCACAACGTCGAACAGACACTGGATATTGTGGACCGTGCTTATATCATGTTTGAAGGTGCGGTGCAGGTCTCGGGAACAGTCAGTGAATTGGTGTACGACCCGTTGGTCTCCGAACGCTACCTGGGCCCGACGCTCACCGCCCGGCTGCGTTCCAGGATTGCAGCAAGTAATGGAAGCAATGACCCCGTAGTGGAGCTGTGATTTGAGAACCGGACTGCAACAGACTACTTCGCTCCGTCAGGAGCTGAAGGTAAATCCACGCCTGTATCAGGCGATGGATCTGTTGCACATGCCGCTCCTCGATTTGCAACAGCACCTGAAGCAGGAGCTTCTCACCAATCCGTTCCTGGAACTTGTGGAACTGGATGAGGAGGATAATGAAGAGCTGCAAGCTGACGACAGATCTGAACCGGAAGATCTTGCAGAACCGGAAGCATCGGTCGATCAGGAGCCCGAAAAGAGTGGCGACGACGACGTTGACTGGGAAGCAGTCCTTCTGGACGGTTTTGAAACGGGATCAGCCAAGTCCGAAACGGAGCGTCATGAGTGGAATGAACCGGTCACCATCGACAGCCGTAGCCTCTCAGATCATCTGTCCGAGCAGATCGCCCTCCTCGACCTGACGCCACGCCAACTGTTCCTCGCCGAGGAGTTCGTAGGGAATATCAATGACGACGGCTGGCTTGCATGCCCCTTTGAAACCATCATGGAGAGCGCCAACGAGCTGCTCGCCAGGGAAGCCGAGGCCCGCGGGTTCGAAGGTGAGCTGCCATTGTATACAGCAGATGAAGCGCAGGAGATGCTGGGTATAATCCAGGATCTCGACCCACCCGGTGTCGGTGCGCGGGATCTGCGCGAATGCCTGCTTCTCCAGCTCCGCTTCAGTGGACGCGAAGATACGCTCGGATACAAGCTGGTGAACGAGGCGTTTGACGATCTCATAGCGCACAGACGGAACGAACTGGCCAAACGGTTCACAGTAAGTACACAGGAAGTTCAGGACGCTGCCGACGAGATCGCCAAGCTGGACCCAAAGCCCGGACTCCAGTACGCTGCAACCACCGAGAACTATATCATTCCCGATATGGTCGTTGAAAAAATCGACGGCATATATCAGGTATATCTGAACGACGGTAACCTGCCGCGGCTCAAACTTTCACGCAGCTATAAGGACATTGCCCGCGACAAGAAGCACTACGACGCAGAAAGCAAGGAGTTCATCGCTACAAAACTGAATTCCGCCAACTGGATGATCCAGGCGATTGAGCAGCGGCGCCAGACCATGCTCAAGGTCATGCACTGCATTGTTGATCGTCAGCGCGACTTCTTTGAAAAAGGTGTTCAGGCGTTGCGCCCGCTTACACTGCGCGAAGTGGCGGAGGCGGTTGGTATGCATGAATCCACTGTCAGCCGCGTAACAAATGAGAAGTTCGTCCAGACTCCGCGCGGCGTTATTCCGCTCAAATTCTTCTTTTCATCGGGACTCTCCACTACAGATGGTGAAGACGTCTCCGCACGTGGGATCCGGGATCAGATCGAGAAGCTTGTGCAAGGGGAAGACCCCAAAGCGCCTCTGACCGACCAGGCCATCGTCGATATCCTCATCCAGAACGGGGTACAGATAGCAAGGCGGACAGTCGCCAAATACCGGGATCAGCTGGGTGTCCTCCCGGCACGTATGCGAAAGCGCGTCTGAGCAGTATCTTTTCTGTGTGAACGCTGCCTCTGTTGCTTCTACCACCTCCGTCACCTCGTTAAACCAGTTGTCCCCGCCGCTACCGCATCCATGTCATCCTCGCCAACCATGCCTCACACTCCATCCACGTCGCAGTCACAGTTGGCGACAGCGCAGGGCGGGAACAGCATGGCCGCGATAAAGCCGGATGTCAGTGTGCTGGTTCCTGCCAAGGATGAAGCCGGGAATCTTGCGCTCTTCATGGAGCAGTGCAGCGAGGTGTTCGCCTCGTCTGACGTCCGGTACGAAGTAGTTGTGGTCGATGACGGCTCAACGGACGGAAGCTGGGAACTTCTTCAGGAGCTCGCTGCCCGGTATACGTTCCTGCGCCCTGTTAAGCACAGAACTCAGCGTGGCATCTCTGAAGCGCTCCGCACAGGTTATCTGAACTCCAACGGCAGAGTGCTTGTCTTTTATCCTGCCGATCTGCAGTTCAAGCCGGAAAACATCCCTGATCTGGTTAAGCCGATCCTGTTCGGTAATTCAGATATGGTCACTGGCTACAAGCAGGGGAAATACGAAAAGGCCTTCGTTTCGCGCGTATACAACCTTCTCAGCCGGTCGCTTTTTGATGTTCCGGTTCGCGACTTGAACAATGTCAAAGCGTATCGCCGCGAAGTCATGGCAGCACTCCCCATGCGCCCCGACTGGCACAGGTACATGATAGTTGTTGCCGCTGCGCAGGGTTTCACTGTCAGCGAAGTCCCGATACCGCTCTACCCAAGGCATTCAGGGAAATCAAAATTCGGGCTGTCACGTATTCCGATTGGTGTTCTGGATATGCTGGCGGTCTGGTTCGAATTGCGTTTCGGACAGAAGCCGTTACTGGCATTCGGGATGCTCGGCGCAGCAATGTTCGCGCTCGGTGTAATAGCCGGCGCAGCTGCACTGGTGTGGCTTCTTGTAACCGGGCAGGGTCAACGCTGGGTGTGGACGCTCATTCAGACCTGTCTGATGCTCGGTTCAGTATTTTTTGCGACAGGTATTCTGGGTGAGCAGGTTGCACAGCAGCGCGCCGAAGTCCGGGAGCTGAGACGCGAGCTCGATGATGCGACGGTGAAGTTGCAGCGTGGGATTACTGATGATTCTTCACAGTCGGACAACCACTGAAGTTGCGTGCGGGTACTGTTTGTAACACACAACTTTCCAGGCGCCGTAAATAGCACTGCGGGTTCTTTCATCCTTCAGCTCGCAATGGCATTGAGAGCGGAGGGCGTGGATGTCCATGTCATTGCACCTGCTTCGAATGCGGAGCGCGGCCCTGGTACAGTGCAGGGTGTGACTGTCAACCGTGTTCCGTATGCACGCGATATGAAGCTTGCCTACGGTGGCACGATGGCTGAGTCCGCGACGTCGTCACCAGCCTCGCTCATGGTATTCGCGCGGCTGATATTTGCGCTCCGCCGAGCCATGCGCGAAGCTGTTTCACAGGCAGAGCGTGAAGGGAGGCCGTTCGATGTTGTGCATTCACACTGGTGGATCCCGGGCGGGGTTGCGTACTGGCTGGCACGCAGGGTAAGCCGTAACCTGCCACCGGCGGTGCTTACCATGCATGGCTCCGATGTCCGACTGGCGTACAGAAAGGCATACGTACATCCGTTCATGCGCATGGTATTGCGGAGCCACGCTTTCGTAACTGCCGTTTCATCCTGGCTTGCAGAGCAGGCAACCACGGCATCAAAGTGTGCAGTTCAAGTCGGGCCGATGCCTGTTAACGATGCCATCTTCTTTCCGGACGACTCTGTTCAACGGGAACACGCAGTTCTCTTTGTTGGTCGGCTGAATGCGCAGAAGGGTATTGCGGATCTGATCCAGGCGATGTCGTTGCCTGTTCTTAAGGGCGCACGACTCATAATCATAGGCGACGGGCCCGACGAAGCTTTGCTCAGGGAGCAAGCCGATACACTCAAACTAAAGGGAAAGATCGAGTGGCTTGGCAGGCTTGCCAACGAAGAACTCAGGCCGCTCTACCAATGTGCTGGAGTCGTGGCAATGCCATCGCGTGAGGAAGGGCTGGGTCTTGTCGCCGTTGAAGCACAGCTGTGTGCAACGCCAGTTGTCGCGTACAACTCAGGCGGGCTCCCGGATGTCGTAATGCCGGCACATGGTGGCCACCTGGTTCCGCCCGGTGACATTTCCGCTTTCGCAAACACCATAGCGTCGTTGCTGAGCGACAAGGAACTCAACAGAAGCTGCGGCGAAAGCGCCCGCGCTGCCATGCTTGAACGTTTCTCGAAAGACGCAGTAGGCAAGCGATACGCCAATTGGTACAGATCAGTGCAGAAGGTGAGCCCGCGCGAAGCCGCCGCAAGCGCCGCCGCAACTACAGCCGCAACTACAGCCGCAACCGAAAATCCGGAACCAAACACCACCTCAAGACACACCGCAAATGGCTGACCGCCGGAACGGCACGACAGCCTCAATTCAATCGCGACTGTGGCGGCTGGCGCAGCCGCTGCTCCTCATCGCCACTCTCTACTACGTTGGCCGCACCTTTGCACGCCGATGGGATGCGGTCAGTGAAGCTGCATCGCAGATCCAACTCAACTGGTTCTGGATCATCCTCTCCTGCATCGTTGTATTTGTCACTTATGCCGTATTGATCGAGAGCTGGCGGTTCCTTATACGGGTAACCGGCGGACAAATCCGATACGGCAAAGCAATGCAGATATGGTTCGCGGCCAACCTCGGACGCTATCTTCCCGGCAGAATCTGGTCCATCGGAGCACTCGGCGTGCTCGCACAACGCGAAGGCGTTGCACCATGGATCGCTGCCAGCGCGGCCGTCGTCGGGACGCTCCTCAATATCGGTGCAGGGTTCGCGGTTACTGCAGTGTCTGCGGCTGACTCACTCCAGGCGCTAACCGACTGGAATCTGCGCGAAGGTGCTATCGCCGGAGCGCTGGTCTTCCTTATAACACTGCTGCTCCTGCCCTGGGTATTGCCGCTACTGGTACGGCTCATATCACGCATACGCGGGGCCGGCACAACCATTGTGCTCCCGGACGCGCGATCCGTATGGATCGTGGCGCTCGTTAACGTAGCATCCTGGTTCATGTATGGCCTCGGGTTCGCACTGCTGGCGAAAGGCGCCGTTCCTGGGGTTACAGGCTCACCACTACTTTTCACCGCGGTCTTCACTGCCTCCTATGTTGCAGGGTATCTTTTCCTGTTCGCTCCGGGAGGGATCGGAGTCCGTGAAGTGATTCTGCAGACGCTGCTTGTGTCGTTCGGTATGGCCGACATGGGGAACGCCATCCTGCTCGCACTCATCTCGCGCCTCTGGTTGACAGCGCTGGAGATCCTCCCCGGGTTGGCTGGAGCATTATTGCTGTCGCTTGCTGGCAGGCAGAAGGGTCTCACCTGATGCCGCCAATCAATATCAGCAGTACATCCTGCGGTACATCACACATCAGTCCCGAATGATCCTACCTGAAGACAAAGGCACCGATCAGAACGTACGGCACCCGCTGCTGTGGGCCACGTTGATCTCCGCTTTGGTGACACTCACGGTGGCATGGCCCGCACTGACCGGTGGGTTCCTTGTGAATCCGCACTCCGATCAGATGATCGCCGGTTATGCCTTCCGCGAGTTCGCTGCCCAGTCGCTCAGGGCAGGCGATGGCTTCCCCCTCTGGAACCCGTACCTCTTTGGAGGTATGCCGTACGTCGCCGCAATGCACGGTGACATCTTCTATCCAACCTTCCTGCTCAGGCTGGCTCTCCCCACTGACATCGCCATGACGTGGGGTTTTGTCCTGCACATGATACTGGCAGGTGTATTTACATTCGGGTTCCTGCAGACCACGGGCGTGCGTTTCCAGGCCTCCCTTATAGGAGCTGCTGCCTACCTGATGTCGGGGCCGATCGCGTCGTACGCATCACCCGGACACGACGGGAAACTCTTCGTCAGCGCACTCCTGCCAGCTGCACTCTGGGCTCTCTTCCGCGGCATCCGCGGTGGCAGCCACTCCGCATGGGGCATCTTTGCCATCGTCGTCGGTCTCGCAGTCCTCTCGCCACACCCGCAGCTGCTTCAGTACATGCTGCTCATGTGCGGGGCCTACGCAATCTGGCTCGTCCTGATGGACAACCAGTCCGTCGCCGGAAGCAAGATCGCTTCCACAAGCGCGCCCGCTACCATCAACCAACGCCCGCCTCTCCGACGCCTCATCTACGCCGGCATTGCCGTCGCTGGCGGCCTCATGATGGGCGCTATCCAGTACCTGCCGCTGCAGGAATACACCCCGTGGTCGCCAAGATCAGGAGGAAAGGGGTGGGACCACGCGGTCTCCTACTCCTTCCCGCTCGAAGAAACCATCAACACTTACCTGCCGCAATTCTCCGGAATACTCGACAACTACTGGGGAGTCAACGGCATCCACTTCCACAGTGAGTACCTGGGCGCAGCTGTACTGGTACTCGCATTCCTGGGGATAGGCGGTGGTCTGGCCAACCGGCACAGAAAACACGGCTGGTTCTGGCTGGCAACACTCGTAATCACCCTTTTCTGGGCATGGGGCGGCAATACCCCGTTCTACAAAATCGTCTATTACCTGGTCCCAGGCACCAAGTACTTCCGCGCACCCAGCACGATCCTCTATATCGTCGCCTTCTCGACGGCCATGCTGGCAGCATTCGGGGCCGAACGCGCACTCGCCGGACGAAGCAGCCCCAGATACCTGATCGGCTGGGCTATCCTCGCACTCATCACCGGTATCATGGCAACCGCCGGCGCCTTCACCAACATCGCACTCTCCATCCGCAGCGAAGCCGGTGAATGGATCATGCAGAATGCTGCAGCTGTCACCATCGGTGCATGGCGCTCCGCTTTCTTCGTCCTCACTATAGCCGCCGTCATCTGGTTCAGACGACAGGAACGACTAACCGCCCGGGTCGCTGGCTTTGCGCTCCTCGCTATCGTCTCACTCGACCTCTGGAGCATAGCTCGACACTACTGGATGTTCTCCGAACGCGCGGACAAGCTTTTTGCCGCCGACGCCATCACCGATTACATCAAAGCACAACCACAACCAGTCCGCATACTCCCGTTACGGCTTGGCAACTCCGACCCGCGCGACCCGTTCATTCGCGGTGACGCTTTCATGACACTCGGCATTCGCAATACGCTGGGTTACCACGGAAACGAACTCGGCAGATACCAGGAGCTGGTGTTCGGAAAAGAAACCCAGAACATCGTCAACCCCAATTTCTGGGCGCTTACCAACACCACTTTCCTCTACACAGACCTCCCACAATCGCCGCTCGAAGGCGCACCGCTGGTCGCAGGACCTGTCCGGAATTCACACGGGACAATGGTCTACCTCTATAAACTGCCGGGTGATTACCCACCCGCATGGGTCACTCCGCTATCTGTGAAACTGGATGACTCGCTGGCATATAAAGCGTTGATAAACCTACAGGTAGACCCGCGCAGAGTAGCCATGTTCGAGCCCGAAGCACCGGTCGCCGCCAGGTCCATAGACGTGCCTCCACCACCAGCACCGAACATCAACGCAGAGATCACCAGCTACGCGCCCGGTCATATTACGGTGCAGCTCAGTGAGCCCGCACCGGAAGGGAGCGCACTCGTCGTCTCCGAGAACTACTACCCCGGCTGGGGCGCTACCGTCGATGGTAAACCCGCCAACGTCGGACGCGTTGACTACGTCCTCACCGGCGTCGAACTCACACCCGGCGCCCGACAGGTCGAGCTCCGCTTCCAAAGCGCAACCTACGAAACAGGGAAGAAGATCACACTGGCTGTCCTCCTGCTGGCCTTGCTCGCAACGGCAGGTGGCTTCGCCGCAGACACCCAACGGAAACGCAAAGCACTTGCCGCCGCCCCCGCCGTCCCCGCCGCCGCCCCCAGCGAGGCCAAGGCGTGAGCCGGACACCAACCCCCGCCAGAGGCGCACTCGCAACAACTGAACGTGCTCTCGTTATCATCCCTACATACAACGAGATCGAGAACATTGAGAAGATCGTGCCGCGGGTTCTCATGCAAGACCCACGGATCGAAGTCCTTATAGTCGACGACAATTCGCCAGATGGCACCGGCAAAGTCGCCGACCGCATGGCCAGCGACGAACCACGCATCCACATCCTGCACCGCGCCGGCAAGCAAGGGCTCGGCAAAGCTTACCTCGCAGGCTTTGAGTGGGCACTCAACCGGCCCTTCCACCAAAGCTACGACTTCATCTTTGAGATGGACGCCGATTTCTCGCACGATCCCAATCATCTACCCGAGTTCTTCGCCGCAGCCGAAAACGCCGACCTGGTGCTGGGCTCGAGGTACAGGGAAGGGAAGGTCACTGTCGTAAACTGGCCCATGACAAGGCTCATCCTTTCCTACGCAGCCAATATCTATGCCCGCGCCGTCACAGGAATGTCACTGGGCGATGCCACCGGCGGATTCAAATGCTTCAGACGGAAAGTGCTCGAAGCGATTCCGCTTAACAAAGTAAAATCAAATGGTTACGCGTTTCAGATCGAGATGAGCTTCAGGGCCTGGAAACGCGGGTTCCGGATCGCAGAGATCCCCATCGTCTTCCACGACCGCACCGAAGGCGAATCCAAAATGTCGAAAGGGATCGTGCGCGAAGCCATCATCATGGTGTGGCGGCTTCGCTGGTGGGGACTGACTGGTAACTACTGACAGGCACTCCTGACATACTCGGCTGACAACACGCTCGATCAGCGACTACTTACCGCGCGCTACTGACGCGCAACGTCATACCGCTCAACCACGGGCATGTCATCGGCGTCCAGACGCCACCCCCAGACTTTGCTCCGCGTCGCAGCCGTCACCTTAAACCCCTTCGGGACAACAACCGTCGTTTCGTATACACCCGACGGAGACAGCACCCAGAACCGATCCGTTCCAAACTGTTTGAGCCAGATCGTACCGTCGAGCCCCGACAACAGCTGATCCACCGGCGGCCAGATCGCAGGCCTCGCTATTGAATCTTCCAGCATTTGCCGGTTGGCCACCAGACTCGCACCACGCACCATCGTTACTGCCTGGCTGATCGAGTCAACCACACGGCGGACATCAGCAGACGTCAGGGTCCGGGCCCGGAAGCTAAGCGCTTTGGTCCACTTGGTCTGACCGGTGGTTGCGATCCGGCTTAAACGGAGCTGACCAGTCTCCCGGCCGTTGGCTTTCACGGTGGAAATGTAGACCACAGACGTACCGCCTTCCGACGCGGTTACCCCCTCGTAGTGCGCAAACGGCTGGCGGGTAAAGCTGCGCCAGCTATTGGACGACTGGCCCGCCGGGGCAGCTGTATAAGTCAGACTCCGGCCCGGCGACAGGTTGGACACCACCGTGTTGAGCACCGAGCCCTGCTGATTGAGTCGCACAACCATCGAGCCACCGTCGCCAGCCGCCGCCGCTGGAGTCTTGGCAAACGGCGAAGGCGCGGCCGAAGGTGGTGCAGAGGCCAGGAACCCACCGGAGATCACAGAGTGGATCCGCTTAAGACCGACTCCCGTGCCCGCTACCTTGAACGCACGCGGCCCCCAGCTTCGAAGTGAAAAGCCGGTAACCATCTCGGTCTGGAGATCCACCACCCAGAGTGTGTCCCGCACCACCGTAAGCGCTGACGCCATCTGGAATTCACCGGGCCCTTCGCCGCGGCGGCCAAGCAACCGGAGCTCACGTCCGTTGGCGTCGAACACGCGGATCCGCTGGTCCGTACCGTCCAACACGTACATGCGACCAGTGGAATCAACGGTCATCCCTGAGATCCGGGTCAGGTCGTACGGGACAGTGGCCGGCTCGACAGTAAGGCTACGTTTAAGCGTTGCAGGTCGAGCGTCAGGCGTCAGGTCATATTTGCCTTGCGCCTGGAGTACGCCAATAGGCGACGAGAGCGCAATACCGAGTAGCGCCACCTCCCACTTACGCCGAAATTGCCGCGTCAAGAATCTGAAAACCATTGGAACAACCTGGATCACCCGACGTTAAAGAGAATGTGGTAAAGCGGCAGAGCCGGCAAAATGGCCAACCATGCCAACCATGCCAACCATGCCAACCATGCCAACCATGCCAACCATGCCTTTGCACATCAATTCGCTCATTTGTTCCAGAATGATCCGTCCGGTTGCGAGTCTTATCGTACTATCTGCTGCCATTGCCTGCGGAGGTCAAGGACAGGACGACTATCCAACCGCTCACGTGTCGGTAACGAGCGATACACTCGTAATACCCCGCGGCGGCGACGGCAGCTTTGTATTCAATGTTATTCGCGAAACCGGACATCGTTCCGACGTGAACTTCGCGTTCGCCCCAACCCCTCCCGGAATCAGCGCTGCATTTCTGCCGCCCGTTGTTGACTTCAGAACCACTGCCTCTAATGGAGCCATCTCCGTTGGTGCAGCAGTGCCTGCGGGATACTACCAGATCAACGCGACCGCCAGCGGCGATTTCCTGGACCAAGCCTCCCGCAATTTCCGACTCATTATCAAAGTTGAAGAGCCTGGCGTCGCGCTCCTGGTTGATCCTCCATTCGTGTCTGTCGAGCAGGGTGATACCATCCAGACTCAGATCAGTATGACCCGAAGTGGGGAGTATCGCGGTGAAGTATTTCTGAAGATGAAAGACCTCCCGCCAGGGATGACAGCTTCTATTGCGCCGCAGTACCTGGTTGGCTCCACTACAACCTCAACAGTCCGCCTGACTCCCTCACTGGCAGTCGCCCCCGGCAGTTACCAGCTCTTCCTTGAAGGTGCAGGCACTGGTGGCGTCACCAGCACGGTTCCCGTTACCGCGAACGTGGCTCCAACCAGCGTCCCCTCTGTGCTTGTGCTGGTTGATTCAGCTGCTGCCACACTCGGCGCAGGGATGACCGCGCGGATTCCAATCCGAATCATCCGTCTGGGCGGGTTTGCAGGTGAGGTTAATCTGGAAGCCTCAGGGTTGCCGTCATCGGTGACTGGCCAGCTCACGCCTGTAAACACTTCTGGTGACAACGCCGAGTTGGAGATTGCGGCAAGCAGCTACGTGTTGAGCGGCGGACACTATATTACCATCACGGTTTCCTCACCTTCGGCCCGGGGCTCATCTGCCACATTTCTTTTGCATCTGATCGCGGTTGGGGGATAGCGGTAGGGCAGGTGACACGTGGTAGAACCTCCAGGCACCAGCGGCAAATGACGCTCAACGATCCGACGACATCCGGCAGCCTTACACCCGACATTCCACTCGGCATTCCCTTCATCAAAATGACGGGGTCCGGGAACGATTTCGTATTCTTCGACGGTCGACAGGTACCACTGGAAGCTGTCACGAAACCCGAAGTTATCCGTGCTATCTGCAACAGACGCAACGGGATAGGAGCCGACGGTCTGGTAGTACTGGAGCCTGGCAATGGGGCGATACTTATGCATTACTTTAATGCTGACGGCTCTCCTGCAGACCTGTGTGGAAATGCCACGCTGTGCGCAACAGCGATTGCGCCGCGATTGGGGCTAATCGACAGCGGGTGTGATGTAAGGCTAAAAACACCGGCGGGGGTGATCGAAGGGACTCCAAATCGGGTAGGTGCCGGCTCTCATTTTACGGGTAGCAATCAGCCCACCGCTGAAGCATCCGACCCCGAAATCGCAATCGGAACCGTTTTCATCGGTGCATTGGAGTCACCGATTGACCCTGGTCGGAACGAACGGCGAGTCGGCTTTGCAATCGCAGGGATCCCGCACCTGGTTGTACTGACGGACGACGTCGCATCTATCGCTTTGGAGGAGCGCGGCCCGGAGTTACGATATCACCAGGCCACCGGGGCAGCCGGTGCCAATGTCAACTGGGTGCAGGCGCTCCCGGATGGCTCCTTCCGGTACCGTACCTATGAGCGTGGCGTCGAAGGTGAGACGCTGGCCTGCGGTACCGGTGCCGTGGCGACAGCGGCGCAGTTGGTGGAGTGGGGGCTGGCCAGATCGCCAGTTCGGATCATCAGTTCCTCGGGGCTGGCACTTACCGTAACACTTGAGACTATCGACGATCGGAGCTGGAATGCCAGGCTGTCCGGTGAAGGTAGAGCGGTTTTTGAAGGGGTGACCCGGAACATTCTGGTAAGGTAAACAGGGACACCGGGTTATCAGCTTGGCAGCCATTTCATGCGGTTTGCGGGCTGTATGTGGGGCGCTAACGTACCGCTGATTTGCATTCCAAAGACCTGCCAGAGCAGCGGTTGAGGGCTGCCAGTATCACATTGGTTGTTTCAGAGCTGAAATGTGCAGAACGTATGTGGAGAGGTGCACATCTGGGTTGCTGAGCACGCCACATGTAATGCGGAGCATCAAATCAGACAGTGTAAGTACGTACTGTTCAATGAATTACGGTACCGTCTCAAGAAATCGGAGATATCCACGTGGGAATGTTTCCCACAGTTATACACACCCAATAGTTTACATAACATATATTATACGTAGTTGATCGTTTGGCATTGGCGCCTGACTGACCCAGTACTGACCCACTTCTGACTAGGTAAACAGAGCCCGCAGACATCCGTCTGAGTTCAAGTCAAAGGAGCGCGACAAATGGATGACACAGCCAAACAGTAACGGCCAAACAGTAACGGCCAAACAAAGGTGACTAACCGGTAACGCCAACCTACCGGAATAAAAATGGCGGGCACTATGGCCCGCCACTTCCAACATGCACCCCTGGTTGCCTTACTTGCCGGCGCCTATCAGCTCACCAAGGCGAATCCGCGCTTCCAGCGCAAAGGCCTTCGATTCATCAGTTGCAAGCTTTTCCCAGATTACACGTGCAGCGCCTGGATCGCCCGCAGTCATCAGCGCCCGGGCTTCAAATGTCTCATACTGCATACGCTCCACATCATGGACCGCTTCCGAGGCTGCCTTGCGGTAGAACTCCGCCGACTTGTCGAACGCTCCCTGGGATTCATGGCCGGCTGCTATCAGTGCGTCCATCGAAGCCGCAAACTCGCGGGACGCCGAGCCACGCGCCCCCTCCAGCGCGGCGATACCTTCGGCGAACTGTCCCTGGTTATAGTGGACCTGCGCGACCAGAAGGACCGCCTGCTGCCCAGAGCTCGTGCTACCATAGCGCTGCACCACCTTCTGAAGCTCTGCCAGCGCTGCCGGTGTGTTCCCTTCCATAAGTGGAGCCTGCGCCGCATACAGCGCCGTGGACGCCCGCTCACGCTTGGAGGCCTCAGACGCGCGATATACCCATATGGCAGCGGCTGCGACTACCACCGCACCTGCGGTGATCGAGACAGTCCTTACGTGCTGCTGAAGCCAATGAACGATATTCTCAAGCGGATCATCTGATAACGCCGTTTTACGAGCCATGCGGATTGCCTGTGAGCTTTGATGAGGAGTAATTACCGGATTGAGCTACCACGACACCGACGCTTCACATCTGATATCGGCTGATGATCTGGCTCTTTTCCGACCTAACCCTGTAACATACACAATTCAAGGTTGGTATCAAAGGGAGGTACTACAGGCATTCTGTGTTCAGAACGGTGTAGTATAGCCAACTCCCTGTAGACCAGAGACCCTGGCAGTACTATAATTGTTGTCCGCACCACGCGGCGCGCACCACGCACCACCAAACTTCAACTCCGGTGCGCCTGCCCGGTGTCCGCTTTATGCCCCCGTAGCTCAGTTGGATAGAGCAGCGGTTTCCTAAACCGTTGGTCGGAGGTTCGAATCCTCTCGGGGGTATTGTAAATAAAGGACTTAGGACCTGCTGCTACAAAGCGTTTCTAATGAGAAATGCAACAGGGCACCACATGGGGCACCAAACGCTGCTGCTTCTGCATAGCGTTGTACCCGGTTGCCTGTTAATTCCTGGCCATTCAGCCAGCGCGCAAAAGTGCCGAAAGCACTGTTGAAAGAACGGCGCCCTCGCTCGAGCTGAGACTCAGTTCATCGACCGCAATTTCCCGGCGCCGGACACGCGCTGCCACTCCTTCCAGAATCAGAGCCGCTCGCTCACTTACAAGCGTGTCTATTGCGCCTCCACGGGCCTCTCCTTCGCTCTCCGACACCCCCACATTGTCAATCGACGCTTCGTCGTACGTCGATTCAGCGGCCTTGGAATAAAATGCCAGCCCCGACTGATTAAGACTCGGAGCTTCATCCTCTACATGAAGTGCGGGCAGTATCTCCATACCAATCCCGGATTCCTGCACAGTCGCTTCATCTGGCCCATCTTCAGAGCTACTTTCCGGGCTTGCATATGGCTCGGCGGCATCCAAGGCAGACCCTTCACCAGACTCACGGTCCAGGAATACATCGATCCAGGGTAGATCCCCCGTTTCCTGACTCGCCTCAACGTCGCGTTCCGACTCGGCGCTTAGTGTCTCTTCAGCCACAAACTGAGAGGCCGCCTCACTCGGGTCCGATCGACCAGCCAACGATACTCCCGCACGATACGCCACCGGTACGTAAGGGCCATGATCGACGATGCCTGACTCTGCCCCTACCCCATTGCTTGAAGGGCCCGCATACGGTACGGCGAGTTGAGCCGGCTCCGGCAGGACGGTAGTTGCAGAATGACTCGCTTCAGCGGTGGTCGCGTTCAAAGATGCTGCTCGGTGGGTTTGGTGGATCCCTTCGGACATTGGCTTACCCGATCGTGGGTTTGGTTTCGCTCCGGACGTCGACACCATGTCGACAGGTTACGAGGGCCAGCCTTCTGCCCCAATCAATGGGACGAAGCGGACGGGTGCAATGTCACGCCGCACAAGCCTTTGAAGGGCATCAGCCGAGCCGACAGCTGGCCCCCTTCCCCGCACTGCCGCTCCCTCCGCGCCTTCACCCCAGACACCTGGCTCCACCCCACGACCCTCAGAACCACGCTCTGAACCGCCCTCTGCACCAACCTCAAGTGTACACAGCGTCAGCATCTGCTCCTCCTCTCCACCCAGTGGAATAAGGAGCCTGCCGCCCGATGCAAGCTGAGAAGCGAGCGACCTCGGCACATCCGGTGCACCTGCGCTCACCACAATGGCGTCGTAAGGTGAGTACTGTCGCCAGCCCAGCGTACCATCGCCGAGTGACAGCGATACATTGCGTACCCCGGCCTGCTGCAGCGCTACCCTGGCTTTGTCGAGCAGCGCCGGAGAACGCTCCACCGAAAATACCTGGTCTGCCAGCTGCGACAGAAGTGCGGTCTGATATGCGGAACCGGTGCCTATCTCAAGAACCCGTTCCTTACCGGAGAGCCCGAGCAGTTCCAGTGATCTGGCATGTACCCAGGGTTGCGAAATGGTCTGTCCGCCACCGATTGGAAGCGCGGTATCTTCGTACGCGCGATGTTGTACCGCCGATGGTACAAACATATGCCGCGGAACCGTGTCCATCGCGCGCAGTACAGCGAGATCGTGGATGCCCTTCTCCTGCAGCTCCTCCACAAGCCGCCGTCGTGCGCCACGGAATTCTGATTCTAAGGTGCTTGCCACCATTCTCCAGACTGTTCGAGTGCGTCCCTGTTGGTGAGGTCGAGATGAAGCGGGGTCACGGAAATGTAGCCGTCGTGTACAGCGTGGTAATCTGAGTCATCGGAACCGCTCCATTCCGCTGAACCACCGCCAATCCACATAATGTCCCGCCCCCAGGGGTCTTTCATTCGCGTAATGGACTCGCTGAAGACGCGGCGTCCAAGCCTTGTAAGCCTGATTCCCCTGATCTGATCCGGGGCTACCGGCGGCAGATTTACATTGAGCAGCGTGTCCGCTGGAAACACGGGCAGTGATACCAGATGCAAAAGCAAGGATCGTATCATCTCTTCCTGCGCATCCAGAATGGCATCCGCGCGGAGAATGCTGCCGGCAAACGACACCGCAATTGACGGAATACCAAGTGCGAGCCCTTCCATCGCTGCAGCAACTGTCCCGGAGTAAAGAACGTCCTCTCCCATGTTGGGGCCGTGATTGATTCCGCTGATTACAAAATCAGGAGGTGCGTTCATCAGCGCATCACATGCAATAAGCACGCAATCGGTTGGCGTGCCATCCACCTGCCAGCGACGTTCGCCGAGTCGCACCGGGCGTACAGGATGATGCAGCGTGAGTGAGTGACTCGTGGCGCTTTGCTCGCGGTCGGGTGCCACTACGTACAGTTCGCCGAGCGTTGATGCAGACCTCTCAAGCACAGCAAGCCCGCGCGCCAGTATACCATCATCATTGCAAAGGAGGATCCTCACCTGGACCCCTCATCGGGTCCAGCTGCTTCAACGCTACCACCTGGCACCCTCAGAATATCGCACAATGCAACAAGCTCCTTTTCCAGCGTTTCAATTGTTTCAGTTGCCAGCACTGAACGCGCTGCACCTTTAAGTGTGCCACCTTTGCGGTGTTCGTCCAGCTTCTGCCGTGCGCCTTCAATCGTATACTTCTCTGTGTATAACAGGTGTTTGACCAGGAGTATCAGTTCAATCTCGCGGCGTGCATACACGCGGTTGCCGGAACGGTTCTTGGCGGGGTTGAGCAACCTGAACTGACTCTCCCAGTAGCGCAGCACATGCGGTTTCAGGTCTGTAAGGGAACAGACATCACCAATCGAATAGAACTCCTGTACTGGATCGTTTTCATCACCCACTGTCAGTCCCTCTCGGATCTCAGTTCACGCCCCATAAGATCAAGAGCTGCATCACGCGGTGATCTGCTCTCAAACAGGATACGATAGGTTGCTTCGACTATCGGCATCTCGATACCGGCCTTGCCTGCGAGCTCACGCGCACTTTGCGTATTGATGACTCCTTCGGCAACGGACTCTTTCCCTTCGAGTGCTTCAGCAACAGTTGCACCTCTGCCGATGGCTTCACCGAATGTACGATTACGCGAGAGCGAACCTGTACATGTCAGCACAAGATCCCCCATGCCGGCCAGTCCGGCAAAAGTATCAGCGCGTGCACCCATCGCCACTCCCAGCCGTGTCATTTCGGCGAGCCCGCGAGTCATGAGTGCAGCACGTGGGTTATAACCCAGCCCGAGCCCTTCCAGAATACCGGTTGCAACCGCCATAACATTTTTGAGTGCTCCACCGAGTTCCACCCCGGTTACGTCATCGCTGGTATAAACGCGAAACGCAGCGTTGCTCAGTGCTTTCTGCACAAACCGCGACGCCTCCTGGGAAGCGGCTGCCGCGACGATCGCGGTTGGCTGGCCAGCTGCCACTTCAGCGGCAAAGCTTGGTCCGCTGAGTGCCACCACCTCATGGCCCGGACATTCCTCACGGACGACATCTGTCATGAGCGCATTGGTACTGCGTTCAATGCCTTTCGTTGCAACCGCCAGCACGGCTGATTCGGCTACTGCATCACGGCCTGCAGCAACAACCGATCGGAGCACATGCGAAGGCGCAGCATAGATAACAAGTCTGGCATCTGCCAGCGCAGTTGCCATATCATCACTTGCACGCAGGCGACCGTCCAGCTGTGCATTGGGAAGGAAGCGGTTGTTGATGTGTGATTCGTTGATGGACTTCACAACATCGCTTTCACGTGCCCAGATAGTCACGTTGTGACCGTTGCGTGCAAGCCTGTCGGCGATCGCGGTACCCCACGCACCGGCTCCGATAACAGCACAACGTTCGATGGTATCTGCTACTGTCATTTCCCGGATCCTTCGTCGGAAGCTGCGTCTGCTACAGCAGACGCAATGGAATCCGCATCGGACAATTGCCGGTGCGGAACAATCTTCTTCTCTTCACCCTTCATCAGCCGCTGGATGTTTTCCCTGTGTGTAATGAACACAAACAGCGAGACTGCGAGCGATGCCAGAAAGAGCGGTGTACCACCGCCGTCAGTCAGGGCCACTGCGACGGGTAAAGTCGCAGCACCGGCCAGTGACGCCAGAGAGACATAGCGTTTCGTCACCACCACTGTGATGAACACGACGAGTGCAATCAGGCACGCAACCGGCGTCAATGCGAAGAACACACCACTTGCAGTTGCAACACCCTTGCCGCCTCTCCGGAAGAGCAGAAACACCGGCCTTACGTGTCCAATGATAGCTGCAAGGCCGAAGACCATCCCCCACGGCCAGCCCCGTGCCACACCGGCAACTGCCGGCAACAACAATACGGGAATCATCCCCTTGGCAGCATCAAAGAGATATACGAATAGTCCCCACTTCCAGCCGAGTGTGCGGAATACGTTGGTGGCACCGAGATTTCCCGAGCCGACACGCCTCAGATCAACGCCATTTGCCTTCCCGACAAGAAAGGCGGTCGGAATCGAGCCGATGCACCACGCAGCAATGGTCGATACGACCAGAGCCCCGTTCAAGCCGACTTTCTCCTGAGTATCACGCGTACCGGTGACCCGGTGAAACCCCACTGCGCACGGAACCCGTTGTGAAGAAAACGGATGTAGTGTTCAGGTACCAGCTCCGGATGATTACCAAAGACAGCAATGGTTGGCGGTTCAATTTCCACCTGTGTTGCATAATTGAGTTTGACTTCACGTCCGGCTGCCTGTGGTGGCTGGCGGCGCGCAAGCAGTTCTTCGAGCGCAATATTGACCTGCGAGGTACTGATCCTGCGTGTACGTTGCTCATGAACTTCAAGCACCAGGTCGAGTATGCGGTTGACACGCAGCCCTGTCAGCGCGGAGGTAAAGATGAAAGGTACAAACGCCAGGAACGGAGCTTTCTCAATGGCCTGCTTGCGGAACTTGTCCGCGCTCTTTGAATCCTTGTCTTCGTAGATATCCCACTTGTTGATGGCGAGTATCAGCCCGCGGCCGGCTTCCCACGCCAGTGCTGCTATCTTCAGGTCCTGATTCTCCAGTCCCTGGACAGCGTCGATCATCAGAATACATATCTGTGCGCTGTCTATCGCTCTGCGCGTACGGAGTGATGCGTAGAACTCAATCCCGTCGTCAATCCGGGCTTGTCTTCGCAGCCCGGCTGTGTCTATGAAAACAAAGGGCCGATCGTGATAGCGCAGCCGCGAGTCGATTGAATCGCGCGTGGTACCGGCCTCGTCAGTAACCACCAGTCGCTCCTCGCCAAGGAGTCTGTTTACAAACGAAGACTTGCCTGTGTTTGGGCGGCCGATGACAGCCACACGGATAGAATCATCTTTCGCGTCTTCCCGCTCCGGAATCTTTGCGACAACCGCATCCAGAAGGTCACCGGATCCCTTCCCATTCTGGGCAGAAACCGGTATGACTTCACCCGCGCCCAGGTTGTAGAACTCGTAGTAGCCAGTGTTCGCCGGGTCGTCGACCTTGTTGGCCACAATCAACCACGGCTTGGTCTGTTTCCTGAGGAGTTCCACGATATGCGAGTCCCCAGGGTGCAAACCGCTCTTTGCGTCCACTACGAGGAGAAGCAAGTCGGCTTCTTCAATTGCCTGCAGCACCTGCTTCCTGATCTGAACATCCATCGGGCTGCTGGAATCCTCAATAAGCCCGCCGGTATCCACCAGCCAGAAGTGTTGCCCTGCCCAATCGGTAGCAGCGAAGTGACGGTCACGCGTAGTACCGGGCTGGTCGCTGACAATAGCCGCTGACTCACCCACGATCCTGTTGAAAAGATGCGATTTCCCCACGTTGGGGCGACCGATAAGAGCGACTGCTGGAAGACTCACTGGAGGTCAGATTCGGGGAACGACGAGGGGCGGCGGTACGCACAGCTGCCTGTTCTGCACAGATTGTACTGAGGCTGCCATATCAGCTGCTGAACGTGGAAACGCCGCACTTAAGATAACCCCGCAAACAAGAAGGCCGAAGTCAATAATCTGCATTGACTTCGGCTCTTGACACAAGGTGCTTTGGAAAGCCCCAGTGCGGCTGCTACTGCAGCTTGGCGTACCTGAATGCGACAGCGTCGGGGGCGGCAACCATAACGTTGAAGGAAACAGAGCTCGAGCCGGCAATCGGACCCACCGGAACGTCCTTGGTATCCACGACCTTGCCCGTCGCGTCAAGGAACTCAAACTTCATCGTGTAGCTGGCTTCCTTATCGCTTATGTTAAGAACAACGCCTTCCACTGCGTAGTTCTCTCCGGCTTTACCGGACCGCATAATCTGCACCTGCGGGTTCAGGTCATCGCGGGCGGTGATGGCTGCGAGCGTGGAATCGGCATACTCCCTGCGCTTGAGGCTATCTGTCTCTTCGCGCTGGCGGATCTGCCAGTAACCTGCATAGATCTGATGGGCATCACGGCTGTTGGGATCTATCTCAAGCAACCTTTTAGCCAGCGGCCCCATCTTGTCAGCCTGACGCAGGTTGAAGTACACATTGGCGGCATTGATCAGCCCAAGCAGATGGTTCGGGTTCTTGCGGAGGCCAGCGTCAAAAAGCAGAGCCGCCTCGGCATCCCTCTCCACAGCAGCAGCGCCGCTGGCTGCCTCGAAAAGCTGCATATCAGTAAAGCGATCAGGATTGGAGGTCATGTCCCGGTAAAGAGCCGTAACCGCTGCCGTATCGCCACTCATCGTAAAGACACGCCCGAGCGCCTGGCTGGCACGTGGCTCACCTGGCTCCACCTTCAGGAAGGCTTCAAGAAGACTGCGGGCCTCCTTCATGCTGGCATCCTTGTTGGGTCCATCTTTCGAAGCAGTTTCAATCGCCATGATCGCCATGTTGTACCGATGCTGCTGTGCGATGGCTGTATAAAGCGTGTCACTGCCAGCCAGCTCGATGACCTTGCGCATTGCAATCCTGGCGCTGTCCATATCAGGCGGTTCTTTCGACTGATACACAGAGGCCATCACGTTCCAGGGCCTCGGATCGGTCGGCATAATATCCATCGCCAGCCTGGAGTAGTATACCGCTGAGTCCAACTGCTCATCCTGGAGCGCTGTAACTGCCTTGTTGAACACCTCAGTTACAAAACGATCAAGATACGGCGAAACCGTCGTCTTGCACTCGGGCAGCATGGAAACAATAGCGTTGTATGAGGAGTCGATTGCCAGAAGCATGTTATGCATTCCGTTCGGGTTATCGGTAAAACCGATATCACCCCGGCGGACTGTGTAACCAACATCCTGTGCCATCCACTGAGCGTAGGTACGCAGCAGCAGATAGTGGCGACCTGCCTGGTTCTTGATTTTCTCAGGTCTTTCTGAAAGAATCTTGATTGAGTTGGCGAGGTACTTGGGTACTTCAGACGGGTACTTGGGGTTGGCAGCCATGGTGATATAATTGCGCGCACCTGTAAGCTGGAACTCTCCGCCGTCGTTGATTTTGCATGCGTCCTGCGCGCCGGCAAAGCCCAATGGCAGAACCATGGCAAGCAGCAGTGCCCCGCCGCGTACAACACTCCTTGATATCACAGCCTGCATCCGATCTCCCGGTAATGACGTTCTTCCTTTCCGAAGCGCATCAGTTCGCTGATCGCGCCCGGTTATGATACCCCCGGGATCCCCCAGGTTCACGTGTCGACAAATATAAAGCTTTCTGCGCCTCTGTGTCTCCCGTCCGCGCATCTGTCGATCTACGCTCTATACGAACTACCCGCGCCGGTGTTGAACACCACCACATGAGAATCGGATGAAATAGTGCCGCCCGTCACCAAATGATGCAGAACGGCCAGTGCACAGCCGCCTTCCGGTGCAGCATCAATCCCGGTTTTACGCGTCATCAGCCCTGTGTACTCAGCAATCTCTTCTTCACTGGCCGCGGCCGCGATGCCATCCGTTTCCCTGAGAATCCGGAGCAGAATGCGGTCGCCAAAAGGCCCCGGGACCCTCAGACCGGCAGCCTGCGTGTGTGGGTTGGGCCAGACTTCGGCGTGGTCGGCACTCGCGTTGAAAGCGGTTACCAGTGGTGCACAGCCGCTGGCCTGAGCCACAACAAAACGCGGCAACCGGGTGCCGGCGGGGAGCCAGCCTCCGTTGATCAGCTCATGAAACGCCTTCCAGATTCCGATTGTCCCCTCTCCGCCACCCGTTGGATAGACCACCACATCCGGCAGCGTCCACCCCAGTTGCTCGGCGAGCTCCAGCCCCATGGTCTTCATTCCTTCAACTCTGTATGGTTCCTTCAGGGTTGGGATGGGCTGCCAGCCATGTTCCGCAGCAAAGGCAGCCGACAGTCGGCCGGCATCACCGATGTGCCCGTCTATGGTAACCAGGTCGGCCCCAAACGCGGCGATCGTTGCGAGAATGGGAGAGGGTGTAGTGCGAGGCGCGAAGACCTTCACGGGGATACCTGCTGCCGCGCCGTATGCCGCCAGCGCGGCTCCCGCGTTCCCGGCTGTCGGGACCACTATCCCGGGAGCACCATCGTAACGGGCTCTGGTCAGGACCGCGCTCATCCCGCGGGCCTTGAATGAACCCGTTGGATTGCGACCTTCATCCTTTATCTCCAGGCGCCGCACTCCTATCATGGCCGCAAGCTGCGGGCTCCGGATCAGTGGAGTGAACCCTTCACCCAGACTGACCGGTTCCTCGCCGCTGCACAATGGAAGGAACGCAGAGTAGCGCCACGCGTCGCTCCGCGGTTGCAAAGCCGTCGATGGTGGCACAGCACTGTAGCGTGCAAAGAGTGGTTGTCCGCATGATCTGCACACCACAGGAGTGTCCGTCGGACCGGTTGCCTTAAATGGCGTACCACACGCAGAGCACTCAAGACTCCAATGATGGTTTCTGATTTTCTGATTCATCTGTCTGATCTTCCGAAGCTGAATGCTCAGGCTTTACACCAAGTCCTTCAAGTATCGCATGAGCTGTTGTCTCACCTATCCCCGGAAGTGCAGCAATGTCCTCGAACGACGCTTCACGCACGCCCTGAACACTTCCAAATGCTTTCAGCAGCGAGCGCCTTCGCACAGCTCCGATCCCGGGTATATGCAGCAGTTCCGACGTAATCGTACGATGCGCACGCTTCTTGCGTTGAAAGGTGATGGCAAACCTGTGCGCTTCATCCCGCGCCTGCTGCAGCATCCTGAGCGCAGGTGAACGGCGCGGAAGCCGAACCGGATCACTGCGACCTGCAAGGAAGACTTCTTCCTCTCGCTTGGCAAGACTGATCACCGCAGGACCTGTTGCAGTCGGCAGGCCAAGTTCGCCGAGTGCACCCAAAGCTTCAGACAGCTGTCCTTTCCCTCCATCTATCAGTACAAGCTCAGGCATCGGCTTCTTTTCCTCCGCGCGACGACGGAACCAGCGTGAAACCACCTCGTGCATGGAACGAAAGTCATCGTTGCCGTCGTGCGACTTTATGCGGTACTTGCGGTATTCACTGCGTCTGGGACGACCGTTCTCAAACCAGATCGCACTTGCAACGGTGTCAGTGCCCTGTGCATGCGATATATCGAAGCAAACCAGTGAGCGTGGCACCCTTGGCAGCCCCAGTTCCCGCTGCAGCTCATAAACCGGATCTACTGCACGTTCATCTGCCTCAAGTGACGCGAGTTTGAACTCCTCCAGCAGATGTCTCGCGTTTTGATCGGCAAGATCCACCAGAGCACGCTTCGGCCCGCGCTGGGGAATATGAATCCTCACAGTCTGACCGGAACCCTGAAGCGATTCCTGAAGTGATTCCTGAAGTGCTTCGCGATCCGGGAAATCCCAGGGGATCAGGAGATCACGCGCCCGCCCTTCCATCGTCCTGTACCACATTGAAAGCGATGCAGCCAGTATCTCCGTGTCCGCGTCGTCTTCTGCATTCTCAAGCAGTCTGTACTCGCGTGCAAGCAGCTTTCCGCCGCGCACACGCAGCAACGTCACACACGCATCCGTACCATCGCGCGCGTAACCGACAACATCCCTGTCGCCTCCTTCGACCTCCATTACAACAGTCGGTTCTTCCATCTGCTCCAGATGCTTCAGTGCATCGCGCAGGCGTGCTGCCGATTCATACCTCAGCTCATCCGACGCTTCCAGCATCCGATTGCGAATCCGTTTCACCAGGTCGCGGTTGCGCCCCTCAAGGAACCATACGACTTCGTCGATCATGGAGCGGTACTCGGCCTCTGACTGATAACCAACGCAGGGGGCGAGACAACGACCGATGGCGTAGTCCAGACATGGGCGTTCCGGGGCCTCACGCGGCAGTGCGTAGTGGCATGAACGGACCGTAAAGACCCGTCGCACAACATTCAGTGTACGACGCATGGCACCGACATCCGTGTAAGGACCGAAATAACGCGCACCGTCGTCTTCGACGCGGCGCGTCACCATTACCCGTGGGAACGGCTCCTGCACCGTGACCTTGATAAAGGGATACGTCTTGTCATCACGGAGCATGACATTAAAGCGCGGACGATGCTCCTTGATAAGCGTGGCTTCCAGAATGAGCGCATGCGCTTCTGATGGCACCACGATTGTATCCACATCACGGATCCGCTTTATCAGTGCTCTGTGCTTCGGGCCGGCATCGGGATTGTGGGCGAAGTAGCTCCGGACCCGCGAGCGCAACCGCTTCGCTTTGCCAACATAGATGATGTTGCCATCTGCGTCCTTCCACAGATAGACACCCGGGGTATCCGGCAGATGCTGAAGTTTGGACTCCACAATCTCCGGAATACGACCCTGATCAGTTCCGTGTTCTGCCACCGGTCACTCCAAAGTGCAACAGACGCAGTACAGCCTGCATCGTGCGTCCCTGCTGACTGGACTCCATCTGTACATCTGAAACTGCAATATGTCAGTCATCGTGCTTCTCCCGCTGTACGCCGCTCCTGCGTGGCTTAAGCCGCAACAGCCTGCCCGCTTCCTCTGAACCAAGTAACCAGGCGGACAATAAGAACACCACTCCGTAAACTCCGATCGCAACAGGCCCCCACAACCGCGGACTCGATGGATCCAGCACCGCCCGGAGTGGCAACACCACCAATGCAGCAACGATCGCTGAAGCAAATATTCTGAAAGTCGTGCTCCACATCTCTCTCGTATATACCCCGCCAACAGTGCGCCGGATACGATACATAAGAAAAACGAAATTGCTGTACGAACCAAGCGCCGAACCCAGCGCTATTGCTGCTGGAGCAAATACCGAGTGCCGCATAGGCAAAGCTATTGCAGCCGCTGCCACCGCCGATACCGACAGGCTCAGCACCGATGCCCGGAGCGGCGTCGCATAGTCCTGCTGCGCATGGAACACCGACGCCAACAGGCGCACGGACGCGAAGCTGATAAGCCCTACCGCATATGCTGCAAGTACATAATGAACTATAGTCTGTTGCTCGGCTCCGAACCTTCCTGATCTGTACACTATGCCTGCGCAATAGTCGCCAAGGACGATCAGTACCACGGCACTGGGTACGATAAAGAACAGCAACCGCATCCACGCCGTACGGACCCGGGCCAGCAATGCCTCCGTTCGTTGGACAGCACTTGAACGTGAAAGCTCAGGCAACGATGAAGCCACTACAGAGATACCAAAAAGCGAAACAGGCAGCAGTGCCAGAGTATTTGCGTAAAAGAGATTTGTTACTGCTCCTTCCACCAGAAAAGTCGCAATTGCCTGGTCCACAAATGCAGACAGCTGAACGACGCCGACTGCTGCCACCACAGGGACAAAGTTGCGCAGCACAGGAGCAACTCCTTCTATGTTGCGCCTGATAGCTGGGCGCACCACACCAAGAAGTTTCAATACCTCCGGCAGCTGTGCGATAATCTGCAGCACGGAACCGACCAGCGTTGCCCACGCAAGCCACCACGCCAACTGCTCAAGTGACTCAGCACGGCCGCCAAATCCAACCAGCAACGCTATTTGTGCCACCGACCAGAGCGCTGCACTCGCGTACGACCAGAAAAAGCGCCGGTGCGAGTTTTGTACACCCAGGCACCAACCACTGATGACCATTAGTCCAGCCATCGGGAAGAGCACCCGTGTCAGGCGGATTACAAGCGCAAGCTGTTCCGGTTGGTCCCCGTAACCCGGAGCGAGTATCATCACCAGCCACGGTGTTACTGCAATGCCGATAATCGTGAGTGCAGAAACAACTGCCAGCAGGAACCCGAGAACTGTATTGGCCATGACGCGCGACGCACGTTCATCGCGCTCTATAAGCGCTGAATAGACCGGTATAAAAGCAGCCCCGACACTCCCTTCTCCAAGCAAATTCCTGAGTGCATTGGGTATCCGCAGTGCCACGTTGAAAGCGTCGGCCTGAGCCGTGTCCCCGAAGTAATGGGCAAACGCGGTCTGACGCAATAACCCTGTAAGGCGGCTGACAAGAATTCCACTCGCAACAGTAAACGCAGAGCGCCGCTCCGCCTGGTCTCCGCCTGGAAGGCCGGCCTGCTCCGAAACCACGGATTCAACCGGTCTGTCGCTGCTCATCAGGCTGGATGTCCACTGATGACGTGTTGCGGCTCGCTGTCAGAACGCACCCCATTGATCAGCTGACGCGCGTGCTCCTTTGCCCGCGCTCGCATTGCGTCAAGCAGCGCACTTCCATACCGCGCCAGATATGGAAGTGCATTAAGTACACGTTCAGGCGACTTGCCACCAGGGAACAACACAGCCCTGACAAAGTTCAGATCCTGCATCTTCGATGTCTCACGCTTGCGCGCCGCCGCCAGAAGCCGCCGCTCAAGACGACTCACTTTCCATTGCAAGTCGCGAAGCGCGCCCGCAGGTACTGTTTCTGCCGTCAACGAAGTGCGCTCCACAGCATCAGCCAGCACCCTGCACTGCGTTTCGATAGCGAGACGAAGACGCTCGATGGCGTCCGATACATCCTCACTGATCGCTTCACGCGCAATCCGCTGTTCCGCCTGATGCGGTTCGCGGAGGATTGCCTCGTCTATCCCCAACCGGTTCATGGCACGCACAGCGTCCAAGGTAACTACCTCGCCTGCCCAACGCGGTACCCCCAGCGGCGCTGGCACATCCAGTGCACGCGCCACGGCAGTTACCTGCGCAAAATAGGCGAGCTCTCCGGGGCCTGCGTGATACGCAACTGTTGGAAGCAACTGCCGCTCAAGTACCGGCCTCAAAAGGACATTGCTGCCGAGTGTGCCGCTTTCTGTTTCACGAACAGTGCGCGTGGCGTCAGAGATAGGCACACGTTCACGAATCGGCGTGCCGGTAGAATCAAGAGAAGTCCGGAACACCAGTGTCAGCGCATCCATTACATCCACCTGCGGTACGAATCCTGATGCCTTGATCGCCTCCTGGTTACCAACCAGTGCAGCATGCACCGACGCAGCATTGGTCAGTGCACTACGCAGAAAAGGGTCTGCTGTTGTACGCAGCGAGATGTGTGACGCATCCACGACAGCCATTCCAAGTGGTTCCAGCAACGCCCGCATCAGCTGAAGGTAGGCGTCGCCGATCGTTGCATGCGGAACGTATGCGTCCCGTGCATACTCAAGTACCTCCGACCACGCACCGGAACCTGATGCCTGAAGTAATGAGTTGTACAACTGGGCCGTATCACCCAGCGGCACACGTGACATTGCCACACCATTACTGGCCGGGCCAACCAGCTTAAGGGTCTCAAGTCCACGTCTCCCGACGACGTGCGTAACCGCTGCTTCCAGCCAATCGGAGTCATCGTTAGCGGCCCAGAATACCGGTGCCACAGGGATGCCTGTAAGCGACTGAAGCTCATCGGCAAAAGCCAGCGCACTCATGGCTTTGCTTATCGTGTACATAGGGCCACCGAAAAGGCCCGGTTGCTGTCCGGTGGTAACTACCACCCCTTCCTTGGCAGCGCGTGCGAGCCGCGCTGCGGCCGCACCGGACATGCCGAACGCCGGAAGCAAAGGCTGCAACCAGTCGCGTCCATGAAACTCACTCCTCACCTCGTTGACCCGCTGCCGCCATGCATCCGCACTTTCAGGTTGTGGCAGTATCCAGGGCTGGACTGACGTTTCCCCGCTCTGAATCGCACGCGAAAGGGCGCCTCCACCAAGTGGAACAGTTCTTACAGTAAAGTCAGGACAGTCGGTTTCAGGCGAATCAGTCATATCACTCACTTATGGTACGCTTATGGTACGCTTATGGTACGCTTATGGTACGTCTTTCGTACCCTTATGGTACGGTTCACCACGCAGAATCGTGCCTGCCCGGTACAGCTGCTCAGCGAGCACCAACCGGGCAAGTTCATGTGGCAAAATCCACGGCGAAAGAGACAGTGCCCGCGTCGACAGACTTCGCACGTTAGTGCCGAGCCCGTGCGCGCCTCCGATCATAAAGGTCAGACTCTCACCTGAGTCACGCGCACGTTCCAGCAAACCGGAAAACTCCTCTGATGTAAAATCCTGACCGCCAGGTTCACAGGTAATAAGCTTTGAATGCATCGGGATCCTGGCGATCAGACGTTCGCCTTCTTTCTCCATGACGAGCGCTGCTGAAAGGGATCTACCTGATTCCTCCCGAACCTCTGCCACATCGAGCGGCCAGTAGCGGGCAGCGCGTTCCTCATACTCGCTTATAATATCAGCCATGGAACGGTTCCGCGGGCGGCCCACTGCAAGGACAGTTATGCGCAAGTCTGTTTCCCCCTAACCCGCAGCCTTACACGCTCCCTCATCTCCCCCCCCCGTCGCCGCCCTGATTCCCTGCAACGTTGCCACTTTCGCCCCCGTCCGAATCTGCCTCATTGGCGCGCTGCTATTACACGCTGAAGCTCAGCTTCCAGTACTTCTGAACCACTGTCGATCCTGACGCTCTGTGAAACGTACCAGAGAGCGGGTGCTTGCTGCGGCCAGAGCTGTGCCAGCTTCACAGCATCCTTGAGGGTGCAGATCGCTGCATCCGCGTTACCCGCAGAATCGGCAATCCATTGGACATCCTTCGCTGTATAGGTGTGGTGATCCCTGAAGCGGTGTGCGCGTACGATATCCACGCCCAGCGACGCCATCTGAGCTTCAAATGCCCCGGGATTCCCGATGCCGCTCACAACCTGAAGCTTGCGGCCGCGGAGCCACTGAATGTCGTGTGACAACAGAGCATCATTCTTTACGCTTTTCCCTGCTGCACCAACCAGTAAAGCAGCCAGATGGATCCTGTCAGGTACAATGCGAGCACGCACCTGTGGGACACCCGGTGCCGCCTGTGCGAGGTACCGGGCAACTGATGCTGTCTCTTCCGGAGTTGAACTCTTCTGGGTTATCACCACGGCCGAGGCTCGACGCAGCGCCTCAGGACGCTCCCGATATGGGCCGCGCGGCAGCAAGTGTATCCAGGGCGTGAACTGATCTGCACTCACGAGCACTATGTCTGAGACCCGCGAAGCGCGTCGGTGCTGAAACGCATCATCCAGTACAGCGCAGTCTGCACCCCGTGTCCTGGCAGTAAGGACACCATCAATCCGATCCGGCGACACAATCACCGGTACACCCGGGTTGAGAATACCGTGCACTTTCCACTCATCATCGCCGTATCCGCGCATAACGATCGACGGACGTGCCCCCAGCTCGCGAAGCCGTCGTACGCACCAGGCCGCAAATGGTGTCTTGCCGGTACCGCCAACAGTGAGGTTACCAACAGACAGGCAAGGCAATACGGATGCCCGTACAGGGCTGCCGGGTGCAGGTTGGGAGTGCAGATCGTACTTTGCGTTTCTGCGAGCAGCCGTCACTCCGTATAACCATTCTGCCGGACCAAGCAGCAGCCGTCCGCTACGTGCAACTGGTCCGGTTCCGTACCACAGACCTTCAATCAGGCGTGACATTCCGGCTTCACTCCGGCTGCGATGAAGCGCCGGCAAGCTGACGCAACCTGAGTGCCTCAGTGTCCATCAGCGCTCTGAACGAATCAACCTGCTCCGCCGCCGACCGTGCATTCTCTGCAACGACAGGCGTGCGTTTGCCATATAGCACAGTGACTTTTGCGAATGGCGCCGGGATCTCAAATCCGTCCCACGAGTTGAGCCGCCATGCACGGTCTGCGTATGCCACTACCGGACATATATCCACCCCGGCACGGAAGGCCAGCAGCAGTGCACCGGGCGCATACGAATGTCGCGGGCCGCGCGGCCCGTCCGGTGTAATTGCAACATCCACGGTATCCAGCAGTCGCACGCCTTCAAGAAGCGCACGCGAACCGCCGCGCGACGATGAACCTCTGAACGCAGACAAGCCGAACTTCTCAACTACACGCGCGATAATCTCACCATCGCGGTGCTCACTGATCATAACGGCTGTCGGTTCCCGATGGTTATAGAGAATCGGAAGCATCTGACCGTGCCACAACGAGAACA
>CAZDMG010000019.1:25350-34112 GCA_964506655.1 uncultured Gemmatimonadaceae bacterium | reverse complement strand
ACGGTGCGCCTTGACATACATAATGAACTCGTCGCGTCCTTCGACGTTGAAGATGTTGCTCACAGCCGTTTCCAGATCCTCCGGCCGGACCAGATCCTTGTTTACGTAGTACCTGCCATCGGCATCAATACCGAGCACCTGGTCGCCATCCTGTTCGGGGTGAGGCTTGAGATTCTGCCCCTCCGGTGGGATGGCCTGGAAGCCCGCGTTGATCTGCGGCACAGTGATCATGAAGATGATCAGCAGCACCAGCATGATGTCGATCATGGGAACGACGTTCGGTGCAGACTCCACACCTCCACCGCCGCCGCCAACGTTCATGCCCATCGTCTTGCTCCTGGTGTGAATTCACCGGCTGCCGCGTCAGGTATGACGCGACAGCCTTGAAGGTTATTCAGTTCTTACTGTGAGACCGGCTTGCCTGCGCCGGCTGTGTTGAATTCACGGGTAAAGCGCGACCGGCCAAACTCACCGGAGACGCCCTGAATGAGATAGTCGATCAGTTCCTTCGATACGTAGATCATCTCTGCGTTCAGATTGTCGATCTTCGTCTGGAAGTAGTTGAAGCCCCACACTGCAGGAATGGCCACGAGAAGACCAAATGCCGTTGTGATAAGTGCCTCAGCAACACCAGCAGAGATCGCAGAGATACCGCCGGCACCGGAGGCCGCCATGCCGGTGAAGGAGTTAACGATACCCATCGTCGTTCCCAGAAGTCCGACGAACGGTGCCGTTGCACCAACTGTTGCAAGCACGCCAAGACCGCGCTTGAGACCTACAATCGTCATCAGCATCTCACGCTCAACTGCACGTTCCGCTGAATTGATATCCGAAACAGTTACTGATCCATCTGCGATAAGTGGACGGATGTCGCGGAGCGCTCCGCCGAGTACGCCTGCCAGATAGGAGCGCTTGTAGTTCTCGGAAAGATTGATCGCTTCCGTCAGGTTGTCCTCTTCAAGAAACTGTGAAAACTCGGGAGCAAATTTCCGGTTCTCACCCTGCGCACGGCGAACACTCCACCACTTGCTGAAAAAGATGCTCAGCGAATAGGCAGACATAATCGCCAGGATGTATACGATACCTCTGGCAAACCAACCCATGTGGCCCCAGAGTTCCATCATGTCCATTTGCATACTACGATTTCTCCGCTTGTGGTTTGGGGGTTACAGAAAGAACACCCCGGGATGACCTGATGTCACCCCGGTGTTCCTACTTGTTCAGTGTGAATCCGTACGGCTGCTGCACTAGCTGCTTCACCTTCTTGCCGCCTACCTCGGCGGGAAGGAAACGCATACGGGCAAGAGCGTTCTTGACTGCGATGGAAAAGAGTTCGTTGTCGGTCTTGAGAACCTTGAAGGTGCTCATGTCGGCACGACCGGTTGTATCCACCACGAACATCACCAGCACCGTCCCTTCCACGCCCGCTGTGCGGAGCATCTCGGGGTACGCCGGCGTTACTCCAGGTTGCGCCATTGCTGGCTTCTCAACCTGGTAGTCGAAATACGGCTGATCCTGAGCTACCACCGGCGGCGCCGTCTTGATAGTTGGATCACCCGCACCAATACCACCAGCCACACCCTTGCCGGTGAAGTCGGCTTCGTCAGTGATCTTCTGCGACAGGTCGATATCCGGAATCACATCCGGGATGTCGATCGGCGGTTGAAGCACCTGGAAACCCTTCGGGGTTGGAGGGGCTGCTACAGCATCAGGTGGTGGTGGGGGCGGCTTCTCAGGTTCTGGAGGTGGCTCGTCTTTCTTGACTTCCACGAACTCCGCCTTCTCCTGGACGTTGTCCTCATTGGCAACTCCCGCGTTCTTCGTGAGAATCACCAGACCGACACCCATGAGCACGTGCATCACGAGGGAGACCATAGATCCCCCAAACCGTTTCTGCCGCTTGGCCTTTGACTCGATCAGGTTAGTAAACATCACACCAGTCCGGGTACAGGAAGCAGTCCCGGGAGTCTCCCGGGCTGACGATGGATACTACACAGCGAAGATGTTGTGACAATTGACACAACATTAAGATCTCATTAACGGGACATTAGTGTTTCGGATTCACTCCCCGTCCGCTATCCCTGCTGCCCACCTGGCACTATCGCCGCTCGGGGGAGGTCCTCCAAACGCTCATCCACCGATGCAACACCAAAAGGCAACGTCACCGTAAAGGTGCTGCCACGGGTCAGTTTCGACTGCGCCGCCAGGGTGCCGCCGTGCGCCTGAGCGATCCACTGGGAGATTGCAAGCCCCAGCCCAAAGCCACCGCCGCTGGCACCCTGAGAATCCCGCGTGCGCACCCGGTCGGCCCGCCAGAAACGCTCAAATACATACGCCAGGTCTGCAGCGGCAATCCCGATCCCGGTGTCCCGCACTGTGAATACTGCATGCTCACCGGTGTTTGCCAGCGATATATCCACGCGCCCGCCCTGAGGCGTGTACTTGATGGCGTTCGTTACAAGGTTCATGAACAGTTGCCTGAGACGCGTCAGATCACCCTGCACAGTCGCTGCATCCAGCCGCGGAACATTGATCGTCACACCACCCTCCTCACCCAGAAACCGCGCCGTCTCCACAGTTTCCGCTACCAGCTCCGCCAGATCCACCGGTTCCCGGTGCAAATCAAAACGCCCTTCATCGGCACGCGCCAGCGTCAACAGCGAATCCACCAGATCCGCCATACGCGTGATCTGCTGCAACGCCTCCTCCAGAGCCACTGCCCGCGCCTCCCGCGTTGTCTTCGGTGACATCGCGTACTCCACATCTGCACGCATAACTGCCAGCGGGGTCTTGAGTTCATGGCTGGCATCCGCTGTAAACCGTCGCAATGCACCAAACGATGCCTCCAGGCGGCCGATCATCGCGTTGAGCGTTGAGGAGAGACGCGCCAGCTCATCACCGGCTGCACCTATAGCCAGACGACGATGAAGTGACCGCCCGTCAGTAATTGCCTCCACCTGGTCTATGATCCTGTCCAGTGGACGGAATGCGCGACTCGCAATCAGATGCGCAATAAGTACAGACAGCAACAGCAGGAACGGTACTATTACAAAAAAAGTCCGTACCAGCTCACTCAGCTGCTCCTCCACTTCTGTCGTCGGAACCGCCACAAAGATCCGGTCGATGCGCGATGTCCGCTCACCCGACATGCGCCTGGCTGTCATCAGAACTGTTCGCCGACCCAGTGTCACCACGGTAACCGACGAGTCATCCGGTGTGGCCATGGCGATTTCGTCGAGGCGGCTCACATTGTCCACACTCAGTGCCTGAAGTGTGCGCGACCGGTAAAGTGTATAACCGCGCCGGTCCTTGATCATGACGTAGTTCGGGAGCAGGTCAAGGAGCGGAAGCATTCGGGGTACCACAGCACTCCCGATCATGGAATCCGGCGTCACACTGAGTTCACCCGGCACGATATCCCGGGCCAGATCCACCAGCCGCTTTGTAAAATCTGCCTGCGAGTGCAACTGCTGCTCCATCTCACGCGTCGCTGCAACACGTCTCGCCGAATACAACGACACGGCAAGAACAAAGATCGTTGCTATCATCGCTCCCAGAAAAGCGAGCGTAAGACGCGTGCGGATGGATTGCATAGTCCGGTCAGCCCTTGATCATGTAACCGACACCACGGACAGTCGTGATCAGCTTCTTTTCATGCGGCGCATCGATCTTCTTGCGCAGATGATTTATCACCACATCCACGATGTTCGTCCCCGGATCAAAGTGATAACCCCAGGCATACTCGGTGATCAGAGTGCGGCTCATTACGCGCCCTGCATGTCGCATCAGGTATTCCAGTACGGAGAATTCCTTGAGAGTGAGTTCCACAACCTCACCTGCACGCGTCACCTCCCGTGTTCCCTGATCCAGGACAAGATCGGCCACCTCGAGTCTGGGGGAAGCGAGCGAACGCGGGCGGCGCCCCAGTGCTTCCACCCTGGCCAGCAGCTCCTCAAAAGCAAATGGCTTGGTGACGTAGTCGTCAGCGCCGGCACGGAGCGTTTCCACCTTTGCGTCCACAGCATCCTGCGCCGTCAGCACCAGCACCGGTTTCTCAAAGCCACGCGCACGCAGACTCCTCAGTACATCGAGCCCGCTCCTTCCGGGGAGACGCATGTCCAGAACCACCATGTCGTATGGCTGACTTGCGGCAAGCTGCTCCCCTTCGGCGCCGTTTGTCACGAGATCTGCCTGCCAAAGCTGTTCCTCGAAGCCGCGCCTTACGAATTCGCCGACAGTTGGATCATCTTCTATTACAAGTATCTTCATCAGTCCTGTTTATGACCTCCAGCCGAAGACCGTTCCGGGCGGACAAAGCCGTACTCACGGATCTTCCGATACAAAGTTTTGGGTGAGATTCCCAGCAGCTCCGACGCCTTCCCCTGATGCCATCCCGTGTATTCCAGAGCATGTGCTATGTGGCGTCGCTCCAGATCGGCGAGTTGTCCGAACCCTTCCCCCGCATGGTCTGATCTATTCATCTCCGGAACTTCCACTGGCGCCAGCGCGATGTGTCGTACACCAACCGGAGAGTCTCCAGCCAGCAAAACAGCGCGCTCCATCACTAATCGCAACTCAGCGACATTACCCGCCCAGCTGTGCCCTGCAAGAAGCTCCATCACAGCAGGCTCGGGCTCGTAAGCTGAACCGGCGGCTGCGAGGAACCGGCGCGCCAGAAGCGGGATATCCGTTGCCCGATCGCGTAACGGTGGTACCGTTATCCTGACTGATGTGAGCAGCCGGAAAAGATCTTCATCCAAGGTTGACCGCAGAAGGTCATCACTGAGTGCGGTTGACGCCATCACACGCGCCTGAAGTGGAATCTTGCGCGCTCCGGGCAACTGCGAGTCAACGATGTTGCTCACCAACCCTACGAGAAGCCGACGCTGTGCACCCTCTGAAAGATGCTCGACGTCACGGATAAAGAGAGTACCGGCGCCTGCCACTTCAAGCACTGCTGTGCTGTTGAGCGCAAGGCTCCCCGCAGACGCAGTTTCACTGCCTGCATCAACATCGCCATCGCCATCGCCATCGTGAATAATCTGAGCTACAGCGTCCACTGTGCCTTCACCCATGGTTCCCGCACCGGATTCAACCCCTGGCATTTCCGTATCCCCTGCAAACAGCTCACGCCCGGATACAACGACAAACGGTTCGCCGGCACGGTTACCGCGTGTATGCAGATGCCGTGCAAGACTCTCCTTGCCACTTCCCGTTTCACCCGAAAAGAGAACCGGGGCATCACTGTTCGCGGTGCGTTCAGCCAGTGACAATGTCGCACGCATGGGCGCGAACTGTGTTTCGAACAGCGGGTCGCCGTCACGCCTCCTGAGTTGTGCCTCGAGCGCAGCATTCCTGCGGACGAGAACGCGTTTTTCCCATGCACGCCGCACTACAGCCTCAACCTCAGCCATACGATAGGGTTTGGCCAGCATGTCATATGCCCCGAGTTTCATCGCTGCAAGTGCAGTGTCCACCGTGCTGTTCCCGGACACCACAATTACCTCGGGTGGCAGAAGACGGGACCTCACCTGTCGCAACACATCCAGGCCGTCCACGTGCGGCATAACAATATCCAGGAGCACAACATCGAACCGGTCGTTCCTGAGCCGTTCAATCGCATCGCGACCATTGCGCACAATGGTGACATCAAAGCCCCGTGCACGGAAGAACTGCTCAATGATAAGGCTCAGATTGGCCTCGTCTTCAGCTATCAGAAGACGTATGGCAGACGAATTACCTGTCACAGGCCGCTTGCCTCCGGCTGAGTCAGAAGTGGCAGTGTTATGCGGAACACCGCGCCCGGTACATCCGGCTCCACCAGTTCAAAGTTGCCACCGTTATGCGAAACGATTCCGTAGCAAATGGAGAGCCCAAGTCCGGTTCCCTGCCCTTGTGGCTTGGTAGTGAAGAAGGGTTCAAAAATGCGACTGGCCATGGCCCGGGGAATACCGGGCCCTTCGTCCGCAACTTCAATTATGGCAGAACGTCTGCCATCTCCGGTTGCATGCATGCGCGTGCGGATGCAGACGTGCTTGCCGGATGGCGTCACATCAAAGGCGTTCATGGCGAGTGCAATTACAGCCTGAATAAGCTGATCCGCGTCGCCAAGTACAATAAGTGGCTCCTCTGAAATTTCAGCAGTTACGATGACCCGCTTGTAAAGCGGGTGGTGCTTAAGAAGGAAGAGTGCGCGCCGGACGAAGTCGTTGCAGTCCACCGGATTGGCAACAGCCGGCTTGCTGCGCGAGAAGTCGAGCAACCCATCGATGATACTGCGACACCGCTTTACTTCCATGTCTATAATACCGACCCAGCGACCCGGGTCCATATCCATTCCGCCCGCTGCACCCAGTTCACTGCTGAGTGTTATTGATTCGGCACACGCGGCGATAGTCGTAAGCGGGTTGTTCAGTTCGTGCATCACACCTGCAGCCAGCTGGCCGAGTGCCGCCAGCTTCTCGGAATGCGCGATCCGGTCGATCGCGGCTTGCCAGTCGGTGATATCTTCACCAACGGTGATCACGTGTGTTACAGCATCTGAACCGACTGACATCGGGATCTTTGAGATACGGAAGATCCGCGGCTCGCCAGTCGCATTGCTTTCGGTCTGAAATTGTTGCAGAGTGCCCGTTGCAAAGACATCGTCGAACTCCTTCTTTACCAGTTCGCGGGGCTGACGACTGAAGACTTCAAAGATCGTTCGTCCGATTGCATCGTTGCGCGAGAGCCCCATCATCCCGGTTTCACGCTGATGGTTCCATGCCTGGATACGGTAGTCCCTGTCTACAACGTGGAGACCAAAGGGGAGTGAATCAACAATGCGCTCCATGAAGCGACGCTGCTCCGCCAACTCCCGGACCTGCACGCGCAACTCTTCTTCCAGCTGCCTGAGCCGCAGGTCCCGCGAAACCGATGCCGAAAAGATATCGGCAGCCTGATAGCCGATTTCACTGCTTTCCGCAGGCGACATGGTGGGAGTATCCAGAACCAGTACACCTATTGCTTCGCCAGCAGACAGGAGTGGAAACAGATACTCCGGTTGTGTACGGTCGGTGGAGTGGACCGCGGCTGCACCGTCTGACCACATGGTGCGCCGGGTCCCATCGCGCCCGATGTCGATCCATGCACCCTGTGCACCGGTTACCCGTTTAAGGAGCGCCAGCGCTGCAATAATGCCGCTGTCAGTGTCACTGGAGCGCGCCAGAAGTGAGGCCAGAGCCGAAAGTGTGTTGGCAGGCGGGATCCCCACCGGAGAGCGGTCTGTGGCCGACAGAACCGCTGCCATCGACTCAATGGTGGTCGCCGCGGAAACCGGGCTACCCCCAGCTCCAGACTTCGACCTGCGTCCTTTGGGTTGAGACATTTCAGAAAGGGTTGGTAGTCTGCGTCACACTAAAGTTAACCTCGTTGAAGCAATTCGGGCAAGCTGACCGATTTGCAAGTAGACCTGTGCCGGAATGACAAACTGGCTGCACAGTTGACAGCCTGTGAAGCACTGCGAGCAGTCGTTTCGACCGAATCAGTCGGGCACGTGGAATGCTCCTGTGGTGGACAGGATGCTGAGCTTCGGCTGAGGATTGGCAACTCATCCGTAAAGCGCAACGCATCAATAATCCAGACACAACGATACAGGAGAAGGGGAAATGACACGCTACGCCTTCCGTTATGCACCTACTTTCGCACCGGCCTTCCCGGCGCGGGGTTTCCGCAGGGAAGTAGAAAAGCTTTTCGACGAAGTACTTCAGTCGCCTGCCGCCACTGGCTGGCAGCCGTTGGTAGACGCACGTGAATCAGCCGCAGGGCTGTCCTTTGAATTCGATTTGCCAGGGGTACCCGCAGAATCGATTGAGGTGGATGTGCTCGAAGGTATGCTCCGTGTTCGTGGAAAGCGGGAACAGACAACGGTAAAAGAGGACGAACGGCAGATTTTGAGTGAGCGCACAAGCGGCTCATTTGAGCGTCGCTTCCGCCTTCCGAAGGAGGCGGACCCGGAATCGGTGACTGCTCAGTATGCACTGGGAGTGCTCACCGTAACGGTGGCTCACCGGACTCCCGTCCAGCCGCGCAAGGTTACGATCCAGGTAGAAAAGACACCTAGTGTCAACAGCTGACGCGGCAGCGGTTGATGCGGGCGCAGTACTTACCACTGCGCCTGTGCTTCGCACAATTAGCCCGGTACAAGCCCGGTACAAGGAAGCCCAGTGAGAGCACTCACTGGGCTTCCGGGTTATTGTACCGCAGGTTGGAGTTACTACTTCCCCTGCATCCTGCTGATCTCCGCCAGCAGCTCCTTGTTGTCCCGCCGCATGCCAGACTTCTCCTCGACGTGCTCCCAACGAACCACCCCTGACTTGTCGATCAGAAAATAGGATCGACGGGCATGAAATGCTTCCTCGTTCAGCACACCGAAAGCGCGCGACGCCTCGCGCTTGAAATCCGAAAGCATGTCCACCTTCATGGCGTACTTGTTCTTGAATTCCTGCAATGTCGGCTTGCTGTCCACACTGATCGGAAGAACCACAACTCCCACACCGCTGAAGTCGTCAAAGTCCTCGGAAAAAGAGCACATCTCCGTGGTGCAGGTACCCGTAAACGCCAGCGGGAAAAATGCCACAAGAACATCAGATTTTCCACGAAAATCGGTCAATGTGACCGACTCGCCGCTCGTTGATGCCAAGGTGAAATCGGGGGCCGTCGCGCCTACTGCTATCGGTTTCGATTCAATTGCTGTCATAAGTTTGATCCGGTTGGTTAAAGGT
>CAZDMG010000019.1:0-25250 GCA_964506655.1 uncultured Gemmatimonadaceae bacterium | reverse complement strand
CCACTCTGAAGGTCCACTCTGAAGGTCCACTCTGAAGGTCCACTCTGAAGGTCCACTCTGAAGGTCCATTACAAAGCTAGCGTAGTACCACAGTCGCGGCTTTTAGCGTTACACCCATGGCATACTGCATCACAAATATGAATCGCTCTGGCGGATGTACGGCCAGGTGTTAAAGTATCCAAATGCAGTCGCCCTCCACTGACCCGCCTCCCACTATCGACAGCGCCCGACGCATTCCGCCGGCACTGCTAAGGGTGCTCATTGTAGATGGTGACCGCGACGACGCCGCATACACCGAAGCAGCACTTCGGGACAGGTTACACGAGCACGTTCACGTGCAGCACATCTGTTCGCAGCACGAATGCGTCGAAACGCTGCACAATAGTGCATTCGACGTTGTTATTGTCGAGCTCGGCGATACAAACTCCGAAGCAGAATCCACACTCGCTGTCGTTGAAGTTGTGGCAACGGTGGCACCCGTTGTGGTTTATACCCGTCTTGCGGACGACAGCCTTGGGTTGCAGGCACTCCGCAGGGGCGCACAGGATTTCCTCGTCAAGGGCGAGGCACCCTTGCACCTGCTGCCACGGGCACTCAAGGCAGCCATGGAACGTCATTCACGACTTTCCGCAGTGGAAAAGGAGCGTCGTGACGCTGCGCATCGTGCCGCCCACGATCAACTCACCGGACTCGCAAACCGCGGCCTCTTCCTCGACCAGCTCGAACGCGCACTGGCGTTTGGCGCCAGATACGGACGGAAGACCGGAGTGCTCTTTGTTGACCTCGATGATTTCAAAGTCATCAACGACACTCATGGACATGCGGCAGGTGACACAGTGCTGCGGCAGGTAGCCGTGCGTCTCACAGAATGCGTGCGTAAGTCCGACTCCGTTGCGCGGTTGGGAGGCGATGAGTTCGGAGTGATGCTGCAGGACGTAACCAGCAGGCGCGATATGGTACATGTAAGGCGACTCATACACGAGTGCCTGTCAGCACCGGTTGAGCTTAACGGCGCTACCATCCCGGGTATCCGGGTGAGCATCGGGAGTGCCATGTCGCCACTGGACGGCTCAATGGCAGTGACGCTCCTCGATGCGGCCGATGCCCGCATGTACAGGGCAAAAACGGCGCCGACTGGTTTCAGTTCGCAGGGACGATCGGCTCCATTAAGGCGGGAGCAGCGACTGCGGCACGCACTGGAATCCGGTCAGTTTCAGGTGCACTACCAACCGGTCATCGATACCGCCACGCACAGCCTCACCGGCGCAGAAGCACTCCTTCGCTGGCAGGACCCGGACCGGGGCCTTGTAAGTCCGGCCACCTTTCTGCCTCTTGCGGAGGACACCGGCCTCATCGTTCCTATCGGTGAATTCGTGCTGCGGGAAGCGTGCAAAGCTGCCGTAGGGTGGCGTGACTGGTTAAGCAAGGTAGCTCCTGACCGGAATTCCGGCCCCGCATCGTCCCCGGACACGGTTGGCCTGGCACCTGCCACGTTCCGCGCCGTACCCGGTATGCCAACAAACGGCCTGCCGACAGATGCTCTGCGCGTATCTGCAAATCTCTCCGCGGTCCAACTCCGCGAACGCGATTTCGAAGACCGGGTACACGGCATTCTTGAGGAAACCGGATGCCCACCAGAGCTCCTCATTTTCGAGCTCACCGAAAGCAGTGCATTGGTGGACGGCGACCTGATGATCGAGTCGCTGCGCGCCATCAAGCAGATGGGGATCCAGCTCGCCATCGATGACTTTGGCGTCGGCTATGCCTCTATGACATTCCTGCGTGAAGCGCCGATCGATGGCATCAAGATCGACCGACGGTTCGTGGCCAATCTGCTGCACGACAGACGCGATGCTGCTATCGTCTCCTCACTTATCCGCCTCGCACGCGGGCTCTCACTCAGCGTTACCGGTGAAGGGATTGAGACTGTCGAGCAGTCACGGCATCTGGCGCGCCTTCAATGCTTTGAGCAGCAGGGGTTGCTCTTCAGTGACGTGATAACCAGGGACGCCTTGACCGCCGTCCTCGAAAAAGTCAGCGGTACCAACCACGCCACTCACCCGATACACAAAGTGCCCGACAGCCAATCGGCCATCGGGCACTGAGTTTGTTGCACAGGCAGCTGTATCACTTTCGATATCGCTGCTTTTCACCACTCACGGTGTGCGAGTGGAGCGTGCCGGGATCGAACCGGCGACCTCCTGGATGCAAACCAGGCGCTCTCCCAGCTGAGCTAACGCCCCGCGAACGCGGCAATCTAACAGACTTTCCGCAAAAGCAATACGGGCTGCTGAAAAAAAGCAGCCCGTATATGCCTCAAGAATGACAGACCCTGCTACTCGTGGGCCGGAAGCGGCTCCATGGTGCGCGGATCCACGGGAATCTGGACCTCGTCCTTGTACGGGCTTGTCATCATGAACACACGCAATACAGGGAATGCGTTCATGAATGCAGCGTAGCAAAGACCAAAGAGCCCCAGCATACCGAGTCCAATTCCAAGCTCCCACAGTCCGAACGGAAGCGTGGACGTCTCACCGATTATCGACGGGTACACTTCGATGTAACGGTGCAGCCAAAGCCCGACGAGCGTGCTCAAAGCAAAGAAGACGAACGTCGGCAGGTATACCTTGGCAGCCTTCGACATCAGGCCGAAGAACGGCAGTATGAACGCAAGAACCGGGATCAGCAGCGTTACCGGCTTCCATGCACCGATCAGGCGCAGTCGGTAGAAATGTGTTTCTTCCGGCATGTTGCCAAACCAGATCACGAGATACTGACCGAAGCTGATGTATCCGAAGAACGCTACAAATGCGAACGACAGTTTACCCAGATCCCAGAACTGATCCATGGTGACGACATCGGGCATATCCAGGTGCTTCCGCCACCACATGGCCAGCAACGAGAGCAGTACAATCATGCCGAGCCATGCACTCATGAACTCAATCCATCCGTACATCGTCTGCTGGAAGTGGAGTGAGAGTGTCATGGCATAATCCCACGACATCACGACCCAGCCGAAGGCGAAGACGATTACATTGACTACGGCAATCTTACCCTGAATCGAATGCTGGTTGTGCAGTTCACGCCGTTCGTTTCCGAAGCCGTCACGCATACGCTTCCGGATCCCAGCAGCCCAGGATGAGCCCTGCTCATCCATCACTGCGACATCCAGCCGCACAGAGTTGTACACGAACCAGAGCTGCAGTAAGGTCAGCAGCGCAAAGATCAGAATCCCGCGGGTCAGGAAGAAAGTGGGATCCAGATATGTAGCCTTCTCCGCTACCGTAATTGCTTCACGTCCGGCCCACGCAAAAATGTGCGACCTGCCGGGAAACAGAATGAGCAGCAGAAGCAGAAATGCGACGGGCATGAACGCTACAAAGCCTTCTGCGAACCGGACTACCGGGCGGGACCAACGGGCAGTGGTAATGCGCTGAACTGCTGCAAAGGCAACGCCGGCAGACGCCACTGACGCAAAGAAAAGCCAGTTGAAGTGCAGTGCGTACCATGCGCGCTCCACCCCGGTGAAGGCACCGTAGATGAACAGCCCCGCACCGATAAGCGTCAGTACAGCACAGACGGTTGTTATCGACTTCGGTATCGACTTACCCGCAAGCCGTTTCGCGAACTCTTCGCGTGTCGGATAATGGTATTTTGAGCTCACTCGTGCCCCTCGTTGGACGCGCCGGCTTTACGGCCGTCGTATGTCGCGGAGTTGTTTCCGGAACTGCCGGGCGTAAGTCTGACCCCCGGACGCGCAAATGGCGCCGGCTTGGTGGGTGCAGTTGCAGATGCACCGGGCACGGTGGCTCCGTTCTCGCCCGGGTGACCGGCGCGCGTTGTATCAGCGGAACTCACCTGAAGTGCACGGACATAGTTCACGATATCCCACCGCTCCAGCTCTTCAATGCGATTGTAGCTGGGCATCAGGCCACGTCCATTCCGGATTACACCGTAGATGTAGCCGTCGGTGCGCTCCCTGGCGAGATCTGACACCAGCGAAGCAGAAATCCCGTACTGGGGGCTCACTCTCGCTATGGTGCCGGTTGCCAACCCTTGTCCAGCCGGTCCGTGACACACCATGCAGTTGATCTGATACTCCAACCGTCCGCGTGCAACCGACTCAGCATCTGCCGGAATCGGATTCGCAAATCCGGACATCGAATCAATCGTTCCGGGAAGTGGCGAATGCGAAATGGCATACGCTGGTGAAATTGTTCCCTGCATAGGAACACTGAACTGCGGATTCGCGCGCGGCGGTGTCGTTGTATCCGACGCCAGCTGAGACGGCGACTCCCACGGTTCAATCGCGGGCTGCGTCTTGAAGTCCGTGAACCACTCGCATGCGCCGAGTGAAAGCGGGAACGCAAGCAGCACGGCAGTGCGCGAAAGACGCGCCGCGACGGAGCGTGTGCGGGTTACTGAATCAACCTTCACTGCGCACCTCCACTGCTCCACACTCCAGCAATGTTGCCTTCGCCTGTTCGGCCCGCTCCGGCGGACAATCGATATAGATACCGAAGTGACCGCTTGAGAATCGCGTATCGTAGCCGGTTGTTGTCGTAAGACGCGGTATCCGCGAGTTGATGAACATACCTGCCACGGTAGAAAGCCCGCCCACAAGCACCATCATTTCGAACGCGATGATGGTGTAGGGGATCCAGGAGGCGATGGCCTTGCCGCCGGTTACAAGCGGCCAGTAGTCGGACGACCAGATGGCTACCCAGTAGCCGAAGCTGGCGCCCAGAAGGCCACCGATAAGAGTGAAGCGCCGTACAACACTGACAGGCGCGTCAATCGCTTCGTCAATCTCGTGCCTGATTGTGGGTGAGTAAACTGTAACTTCACCCATCGGCGTCTTCTTGAGCGCCTTGATTGCATCGACGGTGGCGTCGAGATGATGAAATGCTCCGAGTACACCGGCCATCAGTGATGCCCTCCGGAAGCGGGTCCATGTTTGAGACGCGGTACCACGATCTCCTTGAGTTCCATAATTGCCATCACTGGCAGCTGCTTCACGAAAAGCAGGAACCACATGAAGAACCAGCCAAAGCTGCCGATCAGAAGCGACGTGTCGATCCAGCTCATGGTGTATCCGCCCCACTGCCACGGCTCAAACTCGTGTGACAGCGACGGGATAACAATCACAAACCGCTCAAACCACATGCCAAGGTTGATGAAGAGACTGAGTATGAAGAGCCACGTCGGATTGCGACGCAGTTTCTGCGACCACAGCGACATCGGAAGCACCATGTTGCATAGCAGCATGATCCACGCTGCCCACCACCACTGTCCGAACACACGGTTCCAGAAGAACTCCTGCTCAAACCGTACCCCGGAATACCAGGCGATGAAGAACTCCATCAGGTACGCACACCCAACCACCAATGACGTAAAGAGAACCATCTTCGCCGATGCATCCAGGTGATTGAGCGTGATGTAGTGCTCAAGCCTGAACCATTTGCGCATCGGGATGGCGATCGTCCACACCATCGCAAAGCCGGAGAAAATAGCACCGGCAACGAAGTACGGCGGGAACACCGAGGCGTGCCACCCTGGCACCAGTGCCATGGCAAAGTCGAAGGACACGACTGAGTGAACTGACAGCACCAGTGGTGTCGAGAATGCCGCAAGGAAGAGATATGCCTTCGCGAAATGTCTCCACTCTCTGTCGCTGTTGCGCCAGCCGAGTGAAAGCGCGGACAGAATCCGCTTGCGCATCGGGTTCGTTTCCCGGTCGCGCAGGATCGCAATATCCGGAATCAGGCCGACATAAAGGAACGTCGCTGATATGGTGAGATACGTGGAGATTGCGAATACGTCCCACACCAGCGGCGACTTGAAGTTCGGAAACAGGAGCCGCCAGTTGGGATACGGCAGCAGCCAGAAGAACTTCCACGGCCGTCCGGTATGCAGAATCGGGAACAGTCCGGCCGTGATAACAGCGAACACCGTCATCGCTTCAGCAGCGCGATAGATCGATGTGCGGAACCCTGCCCGGAAGAGATAAAGAATCGCCGAGATTAGTGTACCAGCGTGACCGATACCGATCCAGAACACGAAGGTGACAATGTAGTTACCCCACATCACGGGCGGCTCATAGCCCGCCTGTCCCAGCCCCCAGTAGATCTGGTAGAGCCATCCGGATATTCCGATGGAGAGCGCTACAAGAGAAACCAGCAAGCCGATCAGCCACTTCTTTGTAAAGCCCAGAGTTGCGCTGATATCACGATCGACCTGTTCGTAATCCCTGACCGCCGGCAATTGTACGTCGGCAGCCGGGATATTCGGACCGCGAATACCCTCGCGAACGGGAGGCGAAATTGTCGCCATACGCGTTCTTCTCCTATGCCTGCACCGGAGTCGAATCCGGCGTCAGATGGTTGACCTTCTTGAGATAGACCACCGCTGTAAATGTGTTCAGTTCCTCGAACACATGATACGCACGTCGGTCGTACGCGAGCTTTGACACACTCCAGTCCTCGTCCGCTGCATCGCCAAACACGATCGCGCGCGAGGGGCACGCCTGCGCACATGCAGTCGTGAATTCATCCGGCTTGACTTCCCGCCCTTCGGCCCGGGCACGGTGCTCGGCTTCACGGATACGCTGCACACAGAAGGTGCACTTCTCCATAACACCCTTGCCACGCACCGTGACATCGGGGTTGAGCATCCAGTGCATCGGCTCCGGCCAGGCGTACTGACGGCGATCCGGTTCACCGTAGCCGAACCAGTTGAAGTAACGCACCTTGTACGGGCAGTTGTTGCTGCAGTAACGCGTTCCCACGCAGCGGTTGTAAACCTGCACGTTCAGACCATCCGGTGAGCTGTAGGTTGCGTACACGGGGCAAACCGGTTCACATGGCGCGTTTCCGCAATGCTGACACATCATCGGAACGAAGCGCGCCTCGAAGTCCGGCGAGAACTCGTTCTCCGTGTTGAGGTTCCCTTCGTAGTACCGCTCCAGGCGGAGCCACGTCATCTCGCGACCCTTGATGATGTTGGCACCCGGCCGTTCATCCCACTTCGACGGGCTGAGTGCGCGTCCCTGATAGGGTGCGCCAACCGTCGGGATGTTATTCTCGCTGTAGCAGGCCACCACGCAGGCGGAGCAGCCTGTGCAACGGGAAAGATCCACAGTCATTGCCCATCGACGATGCGCCATCCCCGAAGAATGCTCGGGGTTGTACATCCCCTTGGCCTTAGATGCATCATTTGCCAGGTCGCCCTGCGCATCGGCCGCCACAGGCGACCTCAGCCCCGGCTTGTAACCCTGCGACGGAAGCCCCGGAATCAGGTGAGCGTGCCCACCCTCATCTCCGGCCGGTGCCGACAGCTCCGATGCGTTCATCGCCTGTGCAATGCCGCGATTGTGCTGGCGCGCCGAACCTTCGGTGGACACAAGGTCTGAAACCTCCTTGTTCACCGTAACCGTACCAACCGCAGAAGTGAGCGCGAGGCCACCTGCCGCGTCGAAGGTCACAGGCAGCACGTCGTATGCGTTCACACCGATGTTGCGTGCAAAACGTCCGTAATCTGTGTGGCCGCGACCCAGCGCTACAGCCACAGTGTCCGGCCGGACACCCATGTACTTGTAAGCAGGTGCTGTTATCGATCCGGCCGCAGTCTCAATCGTGAGATGCTGCCCCTCCTTGATACCCAGCTTCTTGGCCGTCTGCGGATGTACTTCCACCCAGGACTGCCACGCCAGCTTGGTAACGGGATCAGCGAGTTCCTGCAGCCACGGCTTGTTGGCGCCCCGACCGTCTCCCATAAGAGGCGTCAGGTACACCTGCACATAGTACTGCCCTTCGCCGACAGAAAGGGCCCCGGAGGTGGCGGGTAGAGCCGGCTGCGCCGGACGCGAGGCCCGTGAAGCCAACGGCACACCTGCCACCTGACCTGCGGCCAAGGCACTGGTGAGCGCGTTCATTCCACCCGGGAACTGCGACATGTACCATGTCCGGAAGTCGGAGTACACATAGCGGCTCGCCAGTGCAGGGTCCTTCTTGGCTACTTCGATAAGGACATCCGCTGTCGACTTGGTATCGAACACCGGATCCAGCATCGGCTGGTTGAGCCCCAGCTGTCCGTTGGTTGTTACAGCGTCTCCCCAGCTTTCCAGCCAGTGGTTGTCTGGCAGGATAAGGTCACACAACGCGGTGGTTTCATCGGGCATGCTGGAGAAAGCCACCTTGAAGGGGACCTTCGCGAAAGCCGCTGCGAAGCCGGACGACTTTGGAAGTGAATAGACTGGGTTGGCACCGCGCACAAAAACAATTGGCACACTGCCGAGGTCCATCTTCTGCTGGGCTGCTGCAATCTCTGCCATTGAGGAGAGGCCGGAGAAGCCGGCGTGCCCTTCGTTTGGCTTGACAGTTGTCCCGACGCTTCCGGCCCGCTTGTTGATGTCGGCGACAGCAACGCCGCACTCGACGGCATCGGCCGACGTCACACCGCATAGCGCGAGCGTGCCACGTCCGGCCGCGGTGATCTCAGATGCCAGCGTCTCAAGCGTGGCAACCGGAATGCCTGCAGCTTCAGCAGCGGCCTGCATCGACATGCCGCCGGTAAGTGCGCGCGCAATCGCGGACTCGCTCCCCGGGCGGGCTGCGATCCACTGATCGGCGTTGAGGCCAGTCAGCGAGCGACGGGCTCCGATATAAACCAGCCGTGGAGCGCTCTCAACCTTCGAGCGAGCCTCTGCCCAATCCAGCTGATGCGCTACCCTGTGCCCCCAGGCATCCAGGAAGTCAGCACCAAAGCTCACGATCAGTTTTGCGGACTGGAAGTCGAAGTGGGGCCAGGCAGCACCATAGGCGCGCTCATGGGCCTCGATGGCGGCATGCGGTGCCGATGCGTCGTAGCTTAAGTGACCCGGCATCCCCTGCGCTGCAAGCCACTGGTCGAGGAAACCGGCAAAGGTGCCCGTTTCGTGCTGGTTAATAAAGACGGAGTTCCCTGCTTCGCCGCGGCTCCTGGCCTCGCCAATACGCGTGCCAAGAAGCTCGATTGCACGTTCCCATGTGGCAGGTTTGAGCTCGCCTCCCTCGCGGATCATCGGCTGCCGATAGCGATCCGGATTATAGAGCCCCTGCATTGAAGACATACCGGTGGCGCAAACAGCACCGCGGTTATGCTTGCCGTCCGGGTGCCCTTCGATTTTGATCGGCCGACCGTCACGTACCTCGACCATCAGCTGGCACGCCGCCGGACATTCCCGACAGGTGGTGGCATAGTACTGCGAAACTCCCGGGACAGTGTTGTCCGGGGAGGTCACATACGGAATCAGCTTCCCAACCTGTTCGGAAGAGCAGCCTACCGCGGCTGTAGCCGCGCCAGTGGCGCCAAGGATTTTGAGAAATTCGCGGCGCTTGACGCCGGTCCCTTCTTCTGTGCTCATGAAGTTACTCCGCTCCAAGCGGGTGCACAGGAAGGTCAGGGCAGCGGTACCCTGTCGTCCTGTGCATGGAGGTCAGTCGATCAGTAGTGGCAAACCGCGCAGTCGTACCTGGCCTTCTTCGGCGGCATCGCCTCCAGCTCCGGCGTCACTGGCAAACCAGCTGCCCGTGCACCCTCTGCCGGCTTGTAACCCTGAACATGGCAGTTCACACACCACCCCATATTCAGTGAGTTCACCTGCTGCACAGGCACATAGTTGGTATCAGGCCCCTGCGCACCCTGCGATTGAATGTTCCCATGGCAGCTCTGGCAGGTCACGCCAGCATTCACATGCCGCATATGTGGGAACTGAACATAGTCCGGGAGCTTGTGCACCCGATTCCATGGAATCGGTGTCCCATCCTTGGCATACTGAGCAACCTTCTTGATCTCTTCCGACTGAGGCTTCACAAAAGTGTGGCACCCCATGCAGGTCGAGACAGCGGCATTGCCGGGATCCGGCGCCTTGTTGGCAGAGCTGTGGCAGTAGAGACAGTTCATCTCTGCCTTCTCCACGTGAGGCGCATGCACGAATTTCACCGGTTGCTCGACGCGCTTGCCCTGTGACGACGATGCGCCGCTGTACGCGGACAGCAAAGCCGCCGCCGCAGCAAGTGCGATGAACCCCGGTATCACAGCCCACTTTTTCTTGGCCGTCATCGACGTTTACCCAACTGGTCGGAAGTGACGAAGCATATTCCGGATCCCCATCTACTGATGTAAATGATGGTCCGGCAGGTTTTTGCAGCGCTTATTATGACTGTCACCGTATTTGTACGCAAGTGTATTCCGGAACTATAAGCCGATTAATCAGGATAATGAACTCACTATACGCACTCCATCGGCAAAATCAGCGTCTGTAACACTCGATCGGGTCGCAGATGGCAATAACTCCAGTAACGCCCGACGCTGCTGTGCCAGACGCAGAGGCCACCACGAGGAATGTACCAGACGCTTCGCTCCAAGGGTATTTATCAGGTGCGCAAAGTCGTCCTCGGGAGGACCCCACACCCAGTGGAAATCGTACCAGACCCGACGCTGCTCCTCAGGCGTCAGCCCCCAGTGAATCTCCTCAATAAGATCCCGCCCTGCACCTGCCACCACAATACGGCACGCTGTACCGGCAAGACGAGCCACTGCCCGCACTGTCGCCGCCGATAGATCTACTCCCGTATCCATGTAATGACGCTGACGCGAATCCTCGAAGCGAACCGTCATATGCAGCACCAACCCCGCTTCGCCGCACGCGTACGCAAGCTCACTGAGAGCCGGATGACCCGATGAATACCCCCACTGCGCAGGATACACACGCACCGATTGTGCACCCTCGTCTCGCGCCATCGATAACGCCTGCTCCCATTCCGGCCAGTCTGGACGGACTATCGGCGCCGGAATCAGCCTCGCGCTCTTGCCGCCCTGGAAGGGCATAAGCGACTTGTACAGCGCGCGGTTTGCTGGAGCAGGATCCCGATGAAAGGCGCCCGGCAGTGATCCCACCCAGGCTCCCGAAAACCCCTCCCGGACAAGAACCTCTGCAAGTATCTCCGGTTGCGGGTGCGGAATGTCCCTGAAGGGATAGCCGCCCACCCATGCTGTTACATCCACCGGCCGGTATTCCGATTCCGGCGCTGTACCTTCCTTCCGCTCATTACTCATCACCGAACCTCCCTGCTCCGGAAGCACCGGAAAGACCCGAGCTGCCTACCGCACCTACCGCACCTGCCGCGCCTGCCGCCGCTGCCGCCGCTGCCGTGACTGTATCCCCGCTGCGCGTCGACCGCGCTGGTGGAGAATCAAATGCCTGCACCCCAAATATCCGGACCGCATTGCGCCAGCAGATGTCTGCAATCCCTTCGGCGCCAATCCCCAGATAGTCGAGCGCCAGCCGTTTGGTAAGAGCTGTGCACATCGTGACATCCGCTGCCCACAGAAGACGCTTGGTTCCAACCGCCTTCACTGCTTCGTCGATCATTCCACGATCTATACCGCTCCCCGAAAGATCGATGCAGATGTTGTCGTGACGGCGCACCGCAGGGAGCGTATGAGCCCAGTCCCCTCCTCCTCCCAGATGTGCAAGTATAAAACGCACACCGGGATGCCGGTCTGCAAGGCGCGCCAGATCCACACCGTCGGATGCATCCTGACCGTTCCAGTCGCGTCGTCTGTGTTGCCAGACGTGATGCAGAACCGGGATATCATAGCTCTTTGCCGCATCCGCAATGGCATCCAGCAGAGCATGATCCGCGCGTCGGCTCGCAGCCAGTTTAATGCCAATCGCGCCACCGCTCACTCCGCGTTCGATCTCGCGAAGCGCATGCGCCGTGTGATTCGGGTTCACCACCACATAGGCGCGAACGTGCAGATTCGACGCTGCGAATTCCATCAACCAGTCGTTTGCGCGCGTTACATCTGACGGTGATGGGAAATACGTGGGCGATTCATGCCCCCACGAACCCAGCACTGATGCGATATGAAACCTGATCCCCATTCTGGCGCCGGCGTCAAGCCGCGACTGGTTGTAACGCTCCCAGTCCACCCTCCCTGAAAAGGGTGTGTGAAAATGCGCATGCACATCGATCAGCGGATGCGCTTCCAGATGTGTCTGGATGGACGTCACTCTGTCACCTCATCTATATCGGTATGCCGACGGACAGGAAACAATACCGTTTAACCGGACTGCTCTGCCGCGATCTCGCACGCTATGGGAAGAAACCTGCGCAACAACTCCAGCACACCCTCATCGTGCGCCAGAGATACGAACTGATAAGCACCACGTTTAAGAAGCACCCCTGCACTCGCTGCCGCAACAACCAGTGTGTCGAGCCGCTCCTCCCGCATCGCGCTCAGCCTCAGCATCTGCGGGATCCCACTCACCGATACACCAGTGGGGTACTCACTCAGTACCTGCTGGAATATGTCCTTGAGAGCCACACCTGCAAGACGAAGCCGCTCAGGTACATCTACCCGGTCATGCCAGTCCAGCACTGCCAGTGCGGCAGCCAACCCGGTACTCTCGTTCGCAGCCGTTGATGAGATCCAGGTCTCAATAGCAGACTCCATTACCCCAGCGCGCCCAACTACTGCGGACAGTGGATAACCATTGGCCAGTGCCTTCCCTACGGCCGTAAGGTCCGGGATAACCCCCAGGAGTTCCTGCACGCCCCCCGTCCTGATTCGGAACGCGGTCTTAATCTCATCAAAGATCAGAACCGCTCCCACCCGGTCGCATGCGGCACGCGCACTCTCAAGCCACGCGCGTGAGGCGATATCGTGGATCACCGGCTCAATTATGATCGCTGCCAGATCCCCTGAATGCTGTGTAACAGCTGCTTCAAGTGCTTCCACATCATCGAACGGAACCCAGGTAATGTCCGCTGCAACTGATTGCGGTACCCCCGCACTGTCGCTGCACCAGTCCAGCCATCCGAAGTAGCCGCACGCTATAACGTGATTGCGACCGGTCGCAGTGCGCGCAATCCGCACCGCGGCCGCCGTTGCCTCAGCGCCGGTCCGCAGAAATCTCACTGCTTCAGCACACGGTATTACCTCCACCAGCCGTTCGGCCACAATTACCTCGTACTGATGCGGCACCCCACTCACATTCCCCGACGTTACGGCCTCCTGCACCAGCCTGTTCACTGCGCCATCGGCATAGCCTATAGCGACTGCGCCGAGTGCCATGGTACAGTCGATGTAGCTGCGGCCGTCGTCGGCAATGAACCGGCACCCTTCCGCGCGCAGAAAGTGCGTCGGCAAACCACGGCGGCCGGCCTGCGAACCGTACAGCGCCTCCGGACGCTTGCTCCCTGTGGACGAGCCGCCTGGAATGACGTCTGCCGCGCGATGCTTCAGCGGGTCGCCGTAGGGAGGCGGCGTATATGGCAGGATCAACGGTCTCAGCGGACTCATTGCTTCTCCTTGCTGGCAGCCGCCAGTGCGGCGGCAACAGCTTTCGTGGTCTCACGTTCAATTGTCCGTAACACCTCTATAGACGAAGCGCGGAGCAACATCAGCTCCCTGAAGTCGGGAGCGGCCCGGAATACGATTGACCTGAGTGTGCGCATGACCTGCTCTGCGTTCCTGGTACGGAAGAAGGCGATCGCGTCCAAAGCAGCCTCGACATCGCTGAACGTCATTTCGTAATCAGCGGCAGTTGGTGGTGGCGCGGCCCGCTTGGGGCCCTTTAGCTGACGGGTAGCATCGCCAACCCTTAAGTGAACCTCGTAAAGCGCCAGTAAACATGCCTGCGCAATGTTGAGGGAGAAATGCTCAGTGGTCTCGATAGTCGCGATGGCGTGCGCCCGGTCGAGCACATCGTTCGGCACACCATGATCCTCCCGACCGAACACAATAGCCACCCGCCCCTCTGACGCATGCGTCACAAGTGCATCAGCTGCGCTCTCCGGCGTTTGACGCGGCCAACGCGCTGCCCGTCGACGCCCCGAATAGGCCACTACATAAACGCAATCCGCCAACGCGGCATCCACACTATCGAAATGACGGATTGTGGAAACCAGATCGCGGGTACCGTGCGCCACCTGCTCCAGACGGTTGACGTCATATTCGCACGGCCGGATCAGGCGCAGGTCGCTGACCCCCATATTTTTCATCGCACGCACCACCGCACCGATATTGATGGGGTCCTGCGATTCATAAAGGACTACGGAAACTGCACTCAGGAGTGAATCAGACATCTGTATTTTCAAGGGTAGGTCTCGGATAGCTCCGGATACATCCCAAAGATACCCAGCAGCCGTCATTCAAACGTCTCCGCAAAGCACACAACGCACACCCTTGGCCGTCATTTAACCGGCAAATTCTGCCAGGCGGAATGACAAAGCGTCATTTGACGGCTGACGGTCGCCCCGCAGATAGGCGAAACCAGCACCGCGGCTGGAGCTAACCGAGCGATCGACTGCAGCACTCAGCACCAGTTGACCTCTGCGCCGCTCCCGCTCCGGGTCAGGTGGTCGCTCGTTGACTACAAGATCCAACGCCACCACACCAGTCGGTGCAAATGCCAGAATCTCCGAAAGTGGTATCTCAATACGGAGTGTCCAGTGCGCGTCGGTGTGCGCGTCTGTGTGGGAGTCTGTGTGGGAGTCTGTGTGGGAGTCTGTGTGCGTGTTTGAGTGCGCATCTGAGTGCGCGTGCGCGACACCCGAAGCGCCCTTGACTACCGCAACCGCCGAATTGCCGGCCAGATTCGAAACCCGCGGTGGCTCCGATGGCACCACCAGCCACGCCAGCTGCCACGGAAGACCACGGGCCGCACCGATGTAGAACTGCACCCCGTTCGCATTGGTGTCAGCCAGCTCGTTGTCGAGGTGATTTACGGCGTGAGCGGGCGGTACGACCACCGGCCCGCTGGCAGTTACCTCCAACACCAAATTACCGCCGGCGATCGAAAGTCGCACCAAAGCCGATGGCTTCCCTGCCTCTTCCCAGCTTTGCTCCGTGCGCCGATACGCAGCCTCACCCAGGTGGCACTCGAACGGTCTGTTTACAAGATCAATAACTTCCCGGGAAGGATGGCCAGCTGGCAATTCGGAGCCGCGTGACGCACCAGCACTCTGCAATCGCGCGTTCCCGGTCTCAAAGTCCATTGAGCTCGTTGCGCTACCAACTCCAAGATCGATATGCCAGTGGCCTTCCGTGTAACTGTGCACAGCAGTCACGCCATCGGCAGTTGTTACAGTGCAGAGCAACTCTCGCTCACCAGTAATGCTTCCTGATCCGGGAGACTTCGCGGTTGCCACCGCCAGGACACGCCGCTCGTCGTCCGACCATGCGATACAACTCACCAGCCGCCCACTCGATCCTTGTGCCACTGGCATGCGAAGCCAGTGTCTGGGAATTGTACCTGGGCTCCCTGGAGGCGCTGGAACCTGTGCCCGCACCAACTCACAACCATCTGGCAGGATGAACCACGCGTTCAATGCATCACGTTGCGCGTCGCTCGCTTCCACTGGCATGATGAGCCCGTTAAGTGTTCCCGCAGCTGCACACACTTTAACCGCACTGACGAAACCGAATCCGTCTTCAAGAGAACCAGTTGCGTTGTCGGCTTCGGGTCCTGCGAACACGACGCATTCCTCCCCATGCCAGAACTCAGCCCCCGCACAGATCGGGAGCGTCAGTTCATGCACACGTCCACTACCTGGCCCGCCGTCACTCGATTTATCGCTGGCCTCTGCATTAAACCCTGCATTAGACCTTGCATCCGCCGCTGCATCTGCCGCTGCCGCTGCCTCTGCATCTGCCGCTGCATCTGCGCGCCACTCGAGCAGATCTATCAGATAACCATCGCACACCATTACCGATCGTCTCAACCATATCGACTGACTCAACCAGCAGCTTCTGGAAATCCAACCGGCTGCACCCCGGTCCTCAAACGCATCCAGCAATACTTTGCCATGCGAATCTCCCGTCGACACAAGTCGTTGTGAGCGGCGATCAATAAGCGGTGCATGATGCGCAAGCGTACTCCGATACCAATGAAGCTTCTGCTCGACATAACTGCCTGTTCCCGGGTCATCCAGATAACGATTCGCTCCCACCTGCAGCGTTAACGCGAGTGCATCCGGATGCCCGTGACCGCCAGAACCATGACCGCCTTCCCCTTCCAGAGCGACATACACATTGCCACTGTCACGCCGGATGACAGCAAGCCCCTGACGCTGTATCAGAACACTCCTAAGCGCAGTCGCGTCCACAACATCCAGTGCATCGGAAGCAGCGAGCAGCGCACGCCAGCTTAAATCCGCTCTGCCAAGGCGGACTGCAGGCATATCGCGCTCTGCATCGGCAGTGCTTTCGCTGCGCCCTGTTGCTCCGCTTACCGCGCCATCTGTATACAACCGGGTTCTGATTGCAGAGAGTTCTCTGCTGTAACACTCAGTAATCCCCAGTTCGCAACACTCAGCAATCCTCCACTGATGGATTGACGCTTTGTACCGCGAATCCATTCTGGATGGGAATGTGTCGTCGGGTAGCAACCCACGAAATGGCGCGAAGAAACCTTTACGGTACCTGTCACGGAGCCCCTTCGGGATCGGTACACCCTGTGCATCCATAAGCTGCACAGCATACCAAAGCCCGCGGTGCGCAAACTGATGATAGTTCTCTCCCTCATACCACACGCCGTCGTCGTCCAGCGCTTCGCTCAGAAACCGCATTACACCACCGGGCCTCATAACGCGCGACTTGAATGCGTCTCGTCTGCCAAGTATCAGGAGCGAAGACAGAATTGCGACTTCATTCCAGACCTGCCGGTTGGACAAACCTTCATTGAAGCTCTCAATGAGTGTGAGCGACGGCTCAATCAGTCGGTCGCGCACCACTCCACCCAGCGAACCGATCTGCCTCTGCACATCGGAACCACTCTCCGCGGCCAGACGTTCCAGCAGTGCGACGCTGTGACATACATTTAGAAGCCAGATAGACTCGAGATAGGTGGAAAAGAACGGTCGGGACGGGCCAAGCACATTGTCCTTGTTGGGCCACTTCAGATACTGATCGGCGAACCTCTCCAGAACGGATATCGCGATCCCCGCACTGGTTACGCCGCTGCCGAGCAAGCCAAGCGCTGCTGCATGCACCGCACGCTCAACAGTCCAGAGGTTGGCACCCATGGCCCACCATTCGTAATCTTCCTTGCGCTCGTAAACTGCGCCGCACAGTGCGCATCTGTGCCTGTGGGGTTCATATGGGTCAAACAGCAGTGGCGAGCCATCGACCGTGCACCTGCCACCAATGCGGGTCAGCCGCGCTTTGACAGGCGGTATCGGAGCCTCCCTTGTATAAAGCGGCTCCAGGTCCTTCTCAAGGCTCATCGTTAGCCCGTGCCACGCGCCACCGGCTGCAACGCTAAGGCGCCGTTCATCCAGGTCAAATGGTATGAGTACAGTCACAGTTGGATCACCGGTAGCATGGCTTCGGCTCCGGCGCACAAAGCGAGGCAACCGGCATCAGTCGCGTACACGGGCAGCACGGGCCCACTCGGCAACATTGACAAGTTCTCCGCGCACGTCCATACGCACATTACGCAACGCAACCGATTTCCCCTGGACACCTTTGGCATGATATATCCATGCCACCGGAGCATCCGCATCGAGAATCGAATCGACGGTAATCCATTTTGTCTTCTTCTCCCCAGTTGATGACGCCACTTCCACAGCGAGCAACGCAGAGTCAAGCTTACTGCTGTGCCATCCGGTGTAGTCCAGAGCACCACCACTCAGTGAGGTCGTAAAAAGTGCCTTGATATGACCGGCGGCGATATCACCCGGGATACCGGTAAATGCAAAGTCGAAGTCTTTATCGCGCCCGCGTACAATCGTAAGGAACGTAACCATCTCAGCAACGCGGATCTGCACATCGATTCCACGCGCTCGCAGATCGTTCTGCAGTAGCTGCTCCACCGCCTGATCGCCGCTGCCTACTGTAAGCAGCGTGACTGTGAGCCTTGCTCCATCCTTCATCCGGTAACCGCCACCGATACCCGGCGTGTTTCCGCTTACTTCTGACCAGGCACGGGGCTCTTCACGTAGCCAACCTGCCGCATCCAGAAGAGAGTCGGCCAGCGAGGTGTCTTCCAACGGCAACCGTTCACCCGACATAGGAATCCCCGACGGTAACGCGCCACCTGCCGGTTCACCGAATCCCGCCACCGCAACATTTACTATCCGGGCCCTGTTTATCGAAGCAGAAACTGCGCGACGGACCCGGGCATCATTAAATGGAGCACGCGTGGTGTTGAATGCAACGAGAGTCGTGAACAGCACGGGCGGTGTAAGCAACTCAAGTTTTGGATCGCGCTCGACAAGGTGAGCCATAGCCGGTGAGACGCCGGCCATATCCAGTTCACCGCTGACAAGGCCGGCAAACTTGGTCGAGGGTTCATCCACAACTGCAACGATCAATTGTTGCAGTGCCGGCGGTCCACCCATGGATTCGGGGAAGTCCGCATTGCGCTTGAAACGCCAGCGCCGCCCTGCCTCCCGTTCTGCAAAAACAAATGGCCCATTCCCCACAGGGCTGGTTGCAAACGGGTGCGTTCGCCATCTGCTACGGGGCACACTGTCAAGGATATGCATCGGTGCAACCGGGAGTTCGGCGAATACAACCGGTATTCCGCTCATTGCATTTACGAACTGCACCAATAATGTCGTATCATCCAGGGCCTCAACGGATGCCACCGGGTTCATATCCCCACGGCGCGGCGCAGCGAGAACGCTGTCTTTAAGTGCATTAAATGTGAACGCGACGTCGTGCGCTGTCACCTGTACACCATCATGCCACCGGAGGTCGCTGTGCACCTTGAAGCTGAGGCGCGTGCGCATACTGTCCCATTCCCATGACCTGGCAAAATACGGTTGCGGCTGCAGCAGGGGATCAAGGCGGACAAGCGTTACATAAAGGGCAAAACGCTGTATCTGCCTGGAAAGTGGATGAATCGTGACCAGCGGATTACCGGATTCCAGGTCAGCGCCGGAGGCGAGCACGACTGTGCCTTCCGGGCGATCAACTGCCGTGCACGCAGACACCAGAACCAGACAGACGATTGATCGAACACTGACCCATCTGCACGCAGTGCTTCGACACCTCTCCCACAGATCTATCAGTGTTCGCATGAGCGGAGTCAGTACAGTACCGGGCATTCCGGTGGAAACAGGGTTTGCTCTTCAACCGAGACAAGGCGGGTCATCCAATAACAATACACCGCGCAGGGCGTTGCATGTGCTGCAATACTTCGCCAGGGGGTTGACGTGCGGTGTGCAGCGAGCAGAATCACCACGTGTCCAGAATTCCGGCCCGGATCGCCGACGCACTCTTGCTGCTGTGGCTTGTAACCACACTGACATTCGTCCTGCTGCATCTTGCACCTGGAGACCCTGCCACGCTGCTTGTCCCGGCGGGAGCCTCCAGCGACGAGGTGGAGCGTATTCGCGCTGCCCTCGGGCTGGACGGATCGCTCCCCCGCCAATATCTCCATTGGCTGGGAAACCTCCTCACCGGTGATTTCGGGACCAGCATCTCACTTTCGCGCCCGGTATCGCAAGTCATTTGGGAGGCACTCCCTGTCTCGCTTTTCCTGGGCGGTACATCCCTTCTTATCAGCTACCTGGCAGGCATAGCGATCGGGGCACTGCAAAGCCGACGTGCCGGCTCTGCACCTGACGTAGCAGTCACTGCTCTGTCGACAACCATTTACGCAGCACCCAGCTTCTGGCTTGCTCTTGCACTAATCACCCTTGCGACCTCTGGGGCGTCGGCACTTAATGCTCCGGAGTGGTTGCGGCTCCCCGCGTTCGGCATGCGCGACCCGGCCGCCATTGAAACCGGCTGGCGGGTGGCGCTCGACATCGCGAGGCACGCCATACTTCCACTTATGGTACTCGCGATCCCTGGTGCAGCTGGCGTAGCCCGGTATGCGCGGCAAGCCATCCTTGAAGCACGAACAATGCCGCATGTAAGAGCAGCGCGCGCCCGCGGCCTCCGCACAGGCACACTGGAATTCAATCACATACTGCGAAACGCACTCCCGCCGCTTGTGGTGCTTTTCGGGCTCATGCTCCCGGGCGTTGTTGCGGGCTCCGTCTTCGTCGAACAGATCTTTGCATGGCCCGGACTCGGACGCACCATGATCAGCGCCATCTCTGCCCGGGATTACCCTGTGGTACTTGGCATGACCCTCGTCTATGCCGCTGCTGTGATCTTTGCCAACCTTGCAGCCGATCTCATTGTTATCAAACTCGACCGCAGGAGGCAACTGCAGTGAGTAGTGCAGCTCCCCGCAGCATGATGTCCCGCAGGCTGACGCGCGACCGACGATGGAGCATCGGATCAATCGTGATCTTCGCTCTTGCCATGGGAGCAATCGCGGTTCCGCTTATCAGCACACTCGCTACCAGTAACAGCACAACAGACTCCTTCACCGACATACTCGGCCGACGACTCGTTCCGCCACTTGGTCGCGATGCAAATGGCGCGTTTCACCTGCTGGGTACCGACGCATTCGGTCGCGATATGTTTGTCAGACTCTGGGAAGGAGCGCGGATTTCAATCGGTGTCGGAGTGATCGGGTCGCTGCTTTCAGGACTTCTGGGGATCGCGCTCGGTGCGATAGCCGCCTGGCGCGGCGGAATTGCAGAACGCGTAATCGTTGCGCTTTCCGACGCGATGCTGTCGATACCGCGGCTGGTACTGCTCCTCGTAATTGCAGCACTGTGGGGACCGGGGCTCACAGTAGTAATCACCGTGCTCGCGCTCACCGGCTGGATGTCAGTAATGCGACTCGTACGTACAGAGGTTGCAGGGGTTCGCACACAGGCATATATCGAAAGTGCGAGCGCGCTTGGCGTGCCCGGTGGGCGTTTGTTGTTTCGCCACATACTGCCGAATTCGCTGGGTGCTGCAACGGTCGCCGTTACCCTGGGTGTAGGTAATGCCATCCTGCTCGAAAGCGGGCTTTCGTTCCTCGGGCTCGGGATCCAGCCTCCCATGGCAAGCCTTGGCAACATGATCTCCGGCGGGCGCGAGTGGTTGCTTACTGCACCGTGGATTGCACTTACCCCCGGTCTGCTGCTGATCGTGACTGCCGTGGCCTGCACCTTGCTCGGCGATGCACTTACTGACGCAAACGCAGTTGCACTGTCAACACAGCGCGAGGAGAAAGCTCAACATCTGTAACTAATTGTGCGGGACACCATTCGTGGCCGAGCCTGGAGTGCGCCGTCAGAGCCGCATCAGGAGCAGTGAGCGGTGTCTCATCGAGCCGCACAACCCGCCACTCCAGGACAGACCGTTTGAAAGAATCGGTTGCACCAACCGCGGGGTCTTCGGGTAACGCACCTGGAGCCTCAGCGCTGTAACGCCCTGCCACTGAGTACCCGCGCAGTGCGTATGGGATTTCCATTTTGCCACGCTGCACGGACTCGCTGAGATTCACTATCCTCATAATTACACCGTCGCCGTCCTGCGCTGGCAAAAGCGCCTGCATTCTGAGTGCGGTACCGCTGAGTGCAACTCCTTCGATACGACCGGGTGCTACCGGTGCCAGTCTGAAGGACTCGCCTGCGAGCGGCAGAAGCACATCGTCTGCCGCAACTTCGATTTCACTGAGCACTGCGTCTGACCATCCGCCATGCGCAAGCACAGCCAGCTGCGCACCAAAATTCCCCTGCGACTGCGCATCCGGAACCGGTGCCGGCCACCCGGCATGCCCCGGACGCTCCGGCAGATCATTCCGAGACAATTCTCCAATCGCGCGTACCAGTGTTACGTGAATGCCATCGCAGTTAACCTCGCACTCGGCCAACCCATCGCTGATTACCGCGACGCCGCCATCTCCAGAGCAGGCACTGACCCAGCGATGAAGAGGCATTGTCGCAGGTGGTATCTCGCTGACCTGACTTTGAGCGTACTGCGCTTCTGTAGTTGACGCAGGAGTATCGTTTGGCATTGCCAGCCGCTGCACAGGTCCGAACGCAGCATCTGCACGCACGACTGGCGTCGCTATACCAGTTGCTATCCCGATCCTCAGGCGGTGATTTGTCCTCCGGTTCACTCCGGCTACATCCAAAAGCACATACGGCTTGTCTGCCTCAATGGCTATCGTCAGATCCACCGTGATATCCACCGAACCATCACTGGCCTCTGTAACCATTTCAAGAGTTACCGCCGAACGGAGGTCGCTGCAGAGCTCCTCTCTGATTGAGCGTATCGTCAATCGCCGGGCGACGCCGCGCAACGAGGTTGTATATGTGTCACCCAAATCGCATTGCGTCTCAATCCATACGGCGTTATGAATCGTTCGCGAGCCGAGCTGGAGTGTGATACCGGATGCGGTTACATCGACAGCTATCAGACCGTTGGTTATGTGCCGGCCCGTTTCCTCAACACCTACTTCCGGTGCGAGCTGTTCCATTCGCACCGGATTTGGGACGGTATCAGCAGCGAGCAGTTGCGGGTCCACCACTGCTATACCCATTGCAGGGATACCTCGCACATATGCGAGAGTATCAGTGACGGTTACGAGATCATCATCCGGGTAGTGCTGCGGCGACTCCCTCCTGCTGTAAGCGGCGCTTGCGTGTGAATGAGTCATGAACGACGCATAACGCGCTCCACCCGCTGCTTTGCTAACGGCATTTGCCGGAACTCCCGAAGCCGACGCCAACGCCCCGCTGCCTGGCCCACCCGGCACATCGTCAAGCGTTTCGACAATACGGATTCGCGCTACACCGGATCGTTCGCGCGCTGCACGATTCCGGATCACAACCGACGCACCGCTGCGCACTGCATCACCGTCGCGAGCTGCTACAACGTCGCACTTAAGCAACAGTGCAAGCGCGTCCTCTCTTACTGCCACTGTCTGATTGAACACATCTCGCTGTCTGCTCCGCATATCGAATGCGACATCGTCTATGGAACAACCGCAAAGAGTGTCGTGCGGGTGAGTTTCAAGCAACGTCTCCCACGCGTGCGCAATTAGACTCGGTAGCAGTGTCGGGCCAACCGAACCCGGGTGCGTGTTGTGCTCACCATGCCGCTGCAACAGAACCAGCGCACACAATGGTTCTACATCATGTACGAGCAGTCGCTCCAGCTCAGCATTCTTTCGCTTGTCCTGAGCGCGTGTCCCGGTTGTGCCGCCGAGTGTCCAGGTGTATCCATACGAATTACGGAGCTCACCGCGCACTATCGGCAACGCACCGATCGACAGGCGTTTTCGCGCTGCAAGTTCAAAATCGGCGGCAAAATCCCTGAGTGACGATCGGGTAATGACGGCCGTGTGATCTGGCGGCGCACCACCAGCCACCGACTTCGATCCCTCCCCGTCCGCGGCACCTCCCGTCGCACCCTGCCCCGTAGCCGCCAACTTAAGCGCTGCTATCGCAGCATTTACCTCAGGCTGAAGTGCGTGGTGATCTGCACCGTTTGGGAGCATTACCACACCACAGGTGGACCGCGACAACAGCTCAGCAGAGATCGCTCGCCAGCGCTTTTCTGCTTCAGTCGGATCAACCGGGAGAACGCGTCCATATTCGTAACCGTCGGGTGGAAGCTGCCATGCGGCGACAGCAAAATCGTCGTTCCACCTCCACAGGAACGAATCACCCTCAGGGAAGCCCGTGCCGCCGTATCCCCGCCATACCACCGCTGTATTCAGCCCAAACCCATGCGCGATAAGCGGCATGGCAGCTGGGTGACCAAAGCTGTCCGGGCACCAGGCTACAGCGGGCGCATCGGCTTTCATCCGGGCCAGAACCCGCCGCCCTGCCTGAAGATTGCGGACGATCGCCTCACCGCCGGGAATGAGATTATCCGCGAGCACGTACCACGGCCCGACCTCGAGAGAGCCCCTCCTTACAGCCGCCGCCAGTGTATCCGAGCGCTCCGGACGCACCCGCAGGTAGTCAACCACTGTGATGGCCTGCCCATCCAGGAGAAACGGATACGCCTGCTGTGGCGGCAGGGCAAAGAGAGCGTCAATCAGCGCAGCCAGTCGCTGTCTCGATTTTCCTGAACTCCAGTACCATTCGCGGTCCCAGTGTGTATGAGGGACCACGTGCACGTGCACTGGCTGCTCTTCGGGCGACTCCGGAGGACTCATTCAGCTGGTCGGTTTTTCAACCGCTCACCTGCTGAAGAGGCGGTTTCTTCAGTAGCTTTAAGGTACGTGACTCTCAAACCTGAATACCGATATCGTGGAATTTCTTGGGGATCTTTTCGATAAATTGCGGGACCTGCCCGCTCTTGTGCAATGGGCAGGGTATGTCGGACTCACAATCATCATATTTGCCGAGACCGGTCTGCTGATAGGGTTTTTCCTGCCAGGCGACTCTCTTCTGGTAACAGCAGGGCTGCTCGCTGCCGACCCCGCGTTCGGGCTCAACGTCTGGCTCCTTGGTGTAATCCTGATGATCGCAGCAGTAGTAGGCGATTCAGTGGGCTATGCTATCGGTAAACAGACAGGGCCAAGAATATTCAAGCGCGAAGACTCTCTTTTCTTCAACAAGAAACACCTGCTGCGCGCGCACGCATTCTATGAGAAGCACGGAGGCAAGACGATCGTTATAGCGCGATTCATGCCGATTATCCGCACTTTTGCACCGGTCGTTGCTGGAGTGGGCGAGATGGAATACCGCCGATTCTTTGCATATAACCTGTTCGGTGGCATATTCTGGATATGGAGCATGTTGATGATCGGCTATGTTCTGGGGACCAGGTTCCCGGCGCTTACAATGCACCTTGAAAAGGTGATTCTGCTGGTCGTCTTCCTGTCGATCCTCCCCGGTATCATAGCCTGGCTGCGGGAGCGGAACCGTCCGCCTTCAGCAGCGGGTAACTGAAGCACGACGAGATCGGGGCGCAGTGCATCGCTGCACACAGCGCCCGCCACATCAACCGGATTCATTTCCACATACACAAGGAGATCTGAAATGGCACATCAACTGCCTGCGCTCCCATACGCTGCAAATGCGCTCGAGCCACACATCGATGCCGAAACCATGAACATCCATCATGGCAAGCATCACCAGGGTTACGTGAACAACCTGAACGCCGCCATCGAAAAGGCGCCTGAACTCGCCAGCTGGTCGCTGGACGACCTGTGCAAGCGCATCAATGAAGTCCCTGAAAGCGTCCGCACAGCTGTGCGCAACAACGCCGGCGGACACTGGAACCACTCGCTTTTCTGGGAGATCATGGGCCCGAATGCCGGTGGTGAGCCTACCGGCAAGCTCGCTGAAGCGATCAACGCCGCATTCGGCTCATTCAGTGCATTCAAGGAGAAGTTCCAG